>BTQB01000244.1:0-4493 GCA_036985655.1 Anaerolineae bacterium
AATCGTAAACAGTAACGATACGGCGATGGTGCAAGCGGGCCGCGATTTTCGCGCTCTCTTCGAATTGTTTGGCAAATTCCGGTTGTTGAGTACCTAGAGCCGACAGAACTTTGAGGGCTACTTCACGCCCCATCTGAGTGTCTCTGGCCCGGTAAAGGGTAGTGAAGTCGTCTCGGCTAAGTTCATCTAGAACCTCATACTTCCCGAGTTTTCTCATAGGTCTTACCTGTACATATTATGAGATCGCCAGGGGGGCGAATATGGGGGAGCTAGCATCAGAATAAACATTGAACTCCAAGAATACAGGGGTGATCTTTTCTGTGAAAAGCATCATGGCTTACCCTCAATTAGACCGACAGAGGGATTGAATTCAATAGCTGGCTGTCGCCATCATTTTCCTTGATTGATGGTTGCTGGCTGAAGAACACACAATAATTCTCTACGCCTTCTTCCTCCTAAAAGGCCAGAGGCGTCTGCCAGATTTGCCGTCTGTACTTGTTTGGCCGTCATGGGCATCGATCTGCATCTGATCATAGTATTCCGGCAGATAGTGGTGACGGTAGCTGCCAAAATAATCGGCCCTCTTGCGAGGTATACGATTGAATACAACACCAACCATACGAGCGCCGGCCCGCTCAAATTGTTCTAACATCGCTTGGGCCGCATCAACAGGGGTGTGACCCGGTCGGAGGACCAATACTACCCCGTCTACTACAGCCGCCAGAACCGTAGCATCTGCGACCATGAGGGGCGGACCATCAATTATGACCATGTTAGCTAGTTGCTTGAGTTGGGACAAGAGCTGGGTCATTTCTGGTGAACTAAGCAGCTCAGTTGGGTTAGATGGTATTTTACCGCTGGTTATAATCCCTAACTCTTCGTCTTTCTGGGTCCAGATTACATCCGACAATTCGACGTTACCCTGCAGTATGTCGCTCAGGCCAATCGCGTTAGGCATATTCATCAGGGTGTGTATCTGAGGCGACCGAAGGTCGCTGTCCAATAATATCGTCCGCCGATTCCCCTGTGCCATTACCACCGCCAGGTTGGTTGCTACCGTCGTCTTTCCCTCTTTAGCGCCGGAGCTCGCAAAGAGTATTGTTTTTAGTTTTTTTTGTTTGGCGATTAATTCGAGGTTCGTCTTCAGAATCCGAAACGATTCACTCACCTGGGAACGAGGGTGTGTGGCCACATATGGCTGTTTTTCCGGTTTCTTAAGACCTGGTACATCCGCTACATAGCCAATAATAGGCAGCCCCAGGCTATGAGCCACGTCCCTTGGCGTCTTCAGCGTATCATCCAAATACTCAATGACAAAGGCTATGCCAGCCATGACCAGCAGGCCAACTGCAGCCCCAAGCGCCACATTGGTCAAGAGTCTTGGCTCAACTGGACGGATGGGGGGAGTCGCCTGTTCTACTTGTACGACGTTGGGCGTAGTTTGGAGGCGTGCCAGACGCACGGACTCATAGTTGTTTAGCAAAGTTGAATAGATCTGCTGGTACAATGCTAGCGTAGCCTGCTGTTGATCTGCGCGCCCTGCGCTTGTGTCACCAAATTGATTGCCAAGACCAGCTTGGGCAAGAGCATTGTAATTACTCGTTGCTAGATCCAAATCAAATTGCAGCTGCCCTAATTCCGTCTGTTTTTCGCTTAACGTCTCTCGCTGTTCATCGGTAAGTGATTGAATGCCTGAACCAAGTTCCAATAGGTTATAATACTTTCGCGTAGCCAGGTCTAAATTGAATTGTAGCTGAGCTAGCTCCGTCCTCTTTTCGCTTAACGTCTCTCGCTGGCTTTCAGTAAGCCGTGGTGCTAGCGTCCCCGGCGCCGCCTGCGGGATCAGATCCTCGATTTCTAAATCAAGTGTGTTCATCTGGCTTTGTATGGAAAGGATCTCATCTTCAAGCTCCTGCCTCTGGGCCTCCAACTGTGGCGGTAGATCGCCTGACGCTGGCTGTGAGGTCAATGTCTCAATTTCCAGCTCGAGCGCGTTTTTCTGGCTTTGTATGGAAAGGATCTCATCTTCAAGTTCTTGCCTTTGATCCTCCAACTGTTGTTGCAGAGCCCCCAGAGTTTCTTCAGAGCGAAGCGCTTCATCTTCCTGCAACAAAGCCATCTGCTCCTCTATCTGAGCAATCTGTGCCTGATAACTCTCCTCTGAGGCGGAAAAACGACTGGCCTGTAAAGTCTCGTTTTGCTCGATTAGAATCTCGACAATCCGATTGGCAATTAGCGTTGCTCGTTGAGGATCGCTATCGCGCACAGTTACCTCCATCAATCTGGTTCCTGGTATCTGTCTGGCACTGATTTGCCCGCTAGCGACTGTAAAACCAAGCTGTTGGCCTGTTTTTTCCAGAACAGGTCTGGTCGTCAACAACTCAATATATGTTCTAATCAACTCCTGATCACTCAGGCTCGTTAGGTTTGAAACACCGCTCTCAGGGCCCTGCATGACCATGATTTTGGTCGATGCCTGGAATACGGGTGTCTGGTAGCTGCTACCCACATAGCTGGCTATGGCGCCCAGGATCAGACCCAGCGCCAGAAGCCAGATCCAGCGTCGAATGAATATAAATATCAGTTTCAGCTCCATGGACTACCTCTATGCAGAATCGTGGTGGTGTTTTTCACACATCCTTAAGATATAAATTCGTCAAACGCGATTTGAGCTTATCAGCCGGATTACCATAACGAGAAATATCCCTCATACCTGGCAAGGCTGTAGACGTTTCTCGAATCACTCAAAATAACAGTAGAAACATAACGACACATCAGAATAACCTCGGAGAGAATTACTCTTTACAACTTCTAGAGTATCATAGCACTTGATCCGTCTACAAGGCAGACACACCGTCACATACAGCTGACACTACCCTCTCAACGGCCTCAATACGCATCGTTGGATACAACGGCAGGGTTACCTCCCTACTGGCCATATTTTCAGTTCGCGGCAATGAAAGTCCCGGATGTCGCTGGCTGTAATATTGAAACTGATGGATGGGTGGGTAATGGATGCTGGTTTGAATGCCGGCAGATCGCATGTGATCGATGAACTGTTTCCGATCAGCCCCTTCTGGTAAGAGGATGGGGAGAATATGATAAGCTGATTCTCCTTCCCCATTTCGGAAAGGTAAACCTACGCCTGTTCCGGATAAAGCCTGCCAGTACTTTTCGGTCAACTCCCTACGGCGGCTATTGTTTTTTCTAAGCTTGCGCAGTTGTACCTGTCCCAGGGCTGAACGGATTTCATCTATCCGGTAGTTATAGCCCAAATCGAGGACGTCATATGAATATGCATGCCCCTCATGCCGATCCCAGGTTAATGTCGTCATACCATGTGAGCGTAGGAGGCGGGCTTTCTCAGCGACATCATCCCGGTTTGTTACCAGCATGCCTCCCTCGCCCGTTGCGAGATTCTTGTTTGAGAAGAAACTGAAACAGCCAATATCTCCCCATGTTCCAAGAGCAATGCCGTTCAAGGATGCACCTGGCGCATGGGCCGCATCTTCGATCACCGCCAGGCCATGGTGCGCGGCAACTTCCATGATCTGCGACATCTGGCAAGGGTATCCGGCATAATGCATAACTACAATTGCTTTTGTCTGCGGCGTAAGCTTCTCTGCGATATCCTGAGGTGAGATGTTCAGTTCCTCAGAGCCCAAGATATCCGCGAATCGTACCTGAGCCCTTGTATATAAGATAGCATTGGCCGTGGCCACAAAAGTGAGAGACGGCACAATGACTTCATCACCTGGCCCGATGCCCAACGAGAGATAGGCCAGGTGCAAGGCCTCTGTGCAATTCGATACGGCCACAGCGTGCTTCGCCCCCACAAATTCAGCAAACTCGCTTTCAAACTCTTGAGTTACACTCCCCATTGTAAGCCAGCGGCCTTGTAAAACGCCGCGCACAGCCTCTTCTTCTTCAGGCCCGTAATCCAAGTCGGCTAAAGGCACTTGCCAATTCATCTACGCCTCTCCGAAAAACTGTGGTTTCAGGGCTTCGAAATCATGCACCGCCTGCTCGTAGTCATCTGGACGCCCCAGGTCCTGCCAGTAACCATCAAACGGATAGCCCATAACACACTCATCGTGTTTAATCAATTTTAGAATCAGATCGGGAAAATCAAAATATTTATTATAAGGAATATACTTCAAAATTCGTGGCTCAAAAATATAGATTCCCATACTAACGTGGAAATCATACGTGGGCTTTTCGATGTAACCGCTTAACTCATAGTTCCCATTGAACTGCAACACCCCGAGATCAATCTTGACCGTCCGGGTGTTCATGGCAATAGTGGCAGCAGCACCGAATTGGGAGTGGAAGGACAGCATTTTTTTGAGATCCATTGTTGTGAGAATATCGCCATTGGTGACAAAAAACGTGTCATCAAGACGCTCCCTAATCAGGGACAATGGTCCGGCGGTACCCAAGGGCACCTCTTCAAAACTGTAATCGATGTGCAATCCGAACCTTTCGCCATTTTG
>BTQB01000245.1:0-4490 GCA_036985655.1 Anaerolineae bacterium
TGCAAGCGTTAACGGGAATGGAGACGAGGGTTGTAGTATTGGGCCATCTACTTCGCGGTGGCAGTCCGACTACTTACGACCGCCTCATTTCCCTAAGATTTGGCGCTGCGGCCGTTCGAGCTCTAGAAGAAGGCCGTTCGGGTTTCATGGTGGCTCTCGACCCACCGGAGGTTCGTTATGTCAACCTTGAAGACGCTACCCGAAGAATGAAAAAGGTCCCGCTGGACAGCGACACAATTTTGACCGCCTGCGATTTAGGAATCTCCTTTGGGGATTAATCATGTTTTAAACAATTGGCTGCTCCCCCTGTGCCCACTGCATGGTATACAGCTTGTAATAACTGCCCCTTTTGGCTAGAAGCTCCTGGTGAGTGCCCATTTCAATGATCCGTCCTCTTTTCAAAACAACAATCTTGTTTGCATTTATGATCGTGCTCAGACGGTGAGCAATAATGAAGCTGGTCCGCCCCTCCATCAACCGTTCAATTGCTAATTGTATTTGCTTTTCGGTAGTTGTATCGACACTACTTGTGGCCTCGTCCAAAATCAAAATCCTGGGATCGGCCAAAAGGGCTCTGGCGAATGATATGATCTGGCGCTGCCCCACACTCAGGTTAACGCCTCCCTCGCCTACATCAGTCCGATACCCATTGGGAAGATTATTGATAAAGACGTCGGCGCCCACAGCTTTGGCTGCTTCGATAACTTCCTCTTCAGTGGCTTCCAAGCGGCCGTAGCGAATGTTATCCTCTATCGTCCCACCGAACAGAAAGGTATCTTGCAGGACAATGCCTAATTGAGATCGGAGGCTGTCGCGGGTTACATCCCGCAGATCGATGCCGTCAACCATAATAGCGCCTTTATCAATCTCGAAGAACCTGGCCAGCAATCGAATTATTGTACTCTTTCCTGCGCCGGTCTCGCCAACCAGTGCAACGCGCTCTCCAGCCAACACCTCCAGATTTATATCGCACAAAACTGGCTCAGATTCATTGTAGCCGAATGACACTTCTCTAAATTCAACCTGACCCTTTATAGCTGGCAATTCAACCGCGTTCTCTTTATCAACCATTTCCGGTTGGGTATCTAATAATTCAAAAATCCGTTCGCTGGATGCCATTGCAGATTGGAATGTGTTGTACCGTTGGGCCAATTCGCGAATCGGATCAAAGAAACGCTCCACGTATAGGGCAAAAGCGACCAATGTTCCTGCTGTGATGGCATCGTCCAAAACCATAAGGCCGCCGATTCCAACTACCAGGGCCATTGCCACGGTGCCAATGAAATCAACTCCAGGAAAAAAGATCGCTGCTAATCGCGTTGCATCCAGATTGGCGTCCAAAAAGGAGTGGTTGAGGTCGTCAAAATGCTGGTAATTAACATCTTCTCGATAAAAACTCTTTGTCACCCGGATACCGCTGATTGATTCGTTTAGATACCCATTAATGAGTGAAAGACGTAATCTTGATGCCCTATAGGCATATCTAACTCGGACGCGCCAATAATTCGTCAACAAGACCATTAGAGGCAGCACGGCAAAGGTTATTATTGCCAGCCGCCAGTTTAGGGTGATCATGGCAACAATAATTCCGATTAAAATGAAACCTGACCTGAATAAACCTGTTATCGACCAGGTGATAAAATCTTGGAGCACCCCTACATCACTGATCAGACGGCTCATCAACCGACCTACACTGTAACGATTATAAAAACTAAGGGTCAGGCGGTGAAGATGGCGAAATATTTCACTTCGAATGTTGGCAACAACTTTTGTCCCAACAAAGGCCATAATGGAGATCCGGTTTCTATTGGCCAACCATTCGCCCACAGCAAATGCGAGAAAAAGAAAGGTCCATACTCTTAATTGCTGGAGGTCCCCATTTCTTATTCCGTCATCAATGGCCTTACCAATGATCCATGGACCCGAGACGCTGAGCAATGATGTAATAATCATCAAGATAATGGCCGCAGTCAATTGCTTTGAGTAAGGACCGGTATATCGCAGCAACCGGCGAAGCAGTCGGCTATCGTACGCCTTTCCTAGGATCTCTTCCTCATCCTCCGAGATTAGTGCTTGGATCTTTTTCTCTCGTTCGATCCGTCTATTCTGAGAAGAAGGGAACTCTAATTCCCTCTCCCGCAGCAGAGCCGCCTCTTTCTCTTTATCGCCATTCTCCTGCCTTGCTTTTTTCATCAGAATAGATATATCAATTCTACTTGAGTTGTTTACTAAAGTTTTCCAATTGATTAACTGGAATCCCGTGCTAATCGGGCAAAATCTTCCTGGTCTTTTAATTGTAAATCATAAATTTGCTGATACAGACCACCCTCGACCAGCAACTCATCATGAGTGCCTTTTTGAACAATACGCCCGTAATCCATTACTAAAATACAGTCGGCCCCCTTTAAAGTTAGTAATCTTTGAGCGATAACGAAGGTTGTTCTACCCATCATTAACGCGTTTAGAGCCTGTTGGATGAGATACTCGGTTTCGGTATCTACGCTGCTAGTTGAATCATCTAGAATCAAGATCTGTGGATCAGTCAGCAGGGCACGTGCAATGGCAATTCGCTGTTTCTGACCCCCGCTTAAGGTAACACCACGCTCTCCAACCCGGGTTTTATATCCCTGGGGAAAATTCATTATGAATTCGTGAGCGCGTGCCACTCTTGCAGCTTCCTTAATATCTCTATCATTGGCATCAGGACGACCATAAGCGATGTTTTCAGCGATAGTGTCACTAAATAGAAAAGAATCCTGCATAACTATGCCGATACTGCGTCGTAGATGCTCGATCTTCCAATCTCTTGTGTCTAATCCATCGATCATAACCGAACCGGAATTAGGGTCATAAAACCGGGGGATGAGGCTTGTTAAAGTGGATTTTCCAGATCCTGTTGGTCCCATGAGGGCAATAGTTTGGCCTGGTTCGACTAAAAAGGAGATATCAGAAAGGATCTGCCGGCCTTCATCGTAGGAGAAATAGACCTTGTCAAATACAATCCGACCTTCAATGGGAGAGACCCAACGAGCCGTCGGTTTTTCGACTATTTCCCTGGGCGTATCCATAATCTCAAAAATTCGACTAACACTAGCGCCTGCGGTCGCCGCCAGGTTCACCAGGAACCCCAACCTCTGGACAGGGCCATTAAGCATCAAGACGTAGGAAATCATCGCAAATAATGACCCGACAGTTATTGCCCCCTCCATCGTCAGCGGACCTCCAAACCACAATAGAATAAAGATGCTTATCGCCAGGGTAAATGTAAAAAATGGCCAATTATTGGCCCAAAGTCTGATTAACCGGTATCGGCGGGAAAACCACTGCTTATTTCCGGCATCAAATTTCCATAGTTCGTGACCTTCTCGAGCAAAAGCCTTGACAACCCTAATACCTGTCAGGCTTTCTTGCATTGTTGTTGATAAAACACCCATTTGTTCCTGGATCCCTTTAAACATTGGCCGAACAATACGACCAAAGCGAATGGTCATGAATATCAACACGGGTATGGGTACAAGGGCAAGGATGGCCAAGGGGGGATTCTCCAATAACATTGCGATCACAACGCCCAACAGCAATAAATTTGTACCAACCAGGTCCATGAGACCAATCCCAATAAATCGTTCCGTCTCGGCAATATCACTGGTTGCTCTGCTCATTAAGTCACCAGTCTGTGTCTGGTTGTGGAATGAAAAGGAGAGACGCTGGGTGCTATCAAAAAATTGGTTTCGCAAATCATAGGCTACCCGGTGAGTGAGCCATTCTCCATAATAGCGTTGGCCATAACCAGTAATCGCCTTAAAAAACCCGATCAAGAGGAGGATTAAACCTGCGCCGATCAAGGCACTCGCTTCTCCGCTAGCCAGCCCTAAATCGATGGCAAACTTGATGATCTGCGGAATGAGCAGATTCAGCCCAGTTCCAATTATCATTGACACGTACCCCACGAAAGTCTGTCGCGAGTACGGCTTCAGATAAGATAATAGGCGCCGGTAGACGTTTCTTTGACTGGTCAACAATCTCTCCAATTAATTGACTCTCCCTCCTGCCATCGATTGGAAAATTTATCAGAGTCATTCCACAGTCGCAAATCAATTTACCTGGACGGCATTCTTACAGATGGCGGAGTAAACGCAAATATAGTGTAAAAATCTTTGGCAGTCGGTGGCTGAATCGGGTAAACTCAACTGGATTTTAGAGAGATTCTCAACTCCCAGGTTTACACAAATTTTTACGAGAATAGTTGCTTGTCTAAATAAATAATTTTCCCTTTATCTGTCTGAACATTAATATCAACACCTGAATAAAATTGAAGGATTTAACATAAACCAGAACTCGCCGAGGTTGAACGCTCATCCGTAGCGCAATCTGTTAGTCTAGCTACATATCACTTTCATAAATAAGGTTTGAAATGCAATCGGATGGGCAAACCAAAGCGAATACATCGTTCGACCCAATCCCAACCCAAACGAAAATAACTCTTGTCACGT
>BTQB01000246.1:0-4476 GCA_036985655.1 Anaerolineae bacterium
AATGCCATTGGGATCTTTCACGAATTTCTGGAGGATCTCTTGGTGGATTTATTGGGGGTTGAGGCTGGTGGAGAAGGCATCGCGTCCGGCCGCCATGCCGCCCGATTTGCCGACATGAAAGTGGCCCGACCTGGCGTGCTCCATGGGACTAAAAGCTATGTGATGCAGTCGCCCGATGGTCAAATCTTGGAGACCCACAGCATCAGCGCAGGCCTTGATTACCCCAGTGTCGGACCCGAACACGCCTTGCTTCGAGATCAGGAGAGGGCTGGATATACCTATGCCACAGATGAGGAAGCCCTCGCCGCTTTTACGCTGCTCTCGGAAACTGAGGGAATTATACCGGCCTTAGAGTCCGCTCATGCAGTTGCCGAAGCCTTAAAGCGAGCCCCCAAAATGCGTTCTGATGAGATAATCATCGTGAACTTAAGCGGCCGTGGCGATAAGGATCTGGATACTGCAATGCAGGCCCTCACCGGCAAGACAATTATCTGATCAAATTGCCTCTGCCGTTGACCTCTCCTGATTGTTGCACTTAGGGTTCAACTAGGCGACTTCAGGTAAATGGGTCATCGCCTCAGCCACAGCATCCTCGGGATAATCATAATCCTTCAGCCCACCACTCAGGTATGCCTGGTAGGCGGCCATATCAAAATGCCCGTGACCGCTTAAATTAAATAGGATAACTTTTTTCTCGCCCTGTTCCTTGCACTTTAATGCTTCATCAATGGCAACCCTGATGGCATGAGCTGCTTCCGGTGCGGCCATGATGCCTTCACTCCTGGCAAACTGAACAGCCGCCTCAAAGGTAGCCAGCTGATGTACAGCCTTAGCCTCCATTAATCCTTGATCTACAAGGGAACTCAATGTTGGCGCCATGCCATGGTAGCGCAGCCCACCAGCATGGATCCCTGCAGGCACGAAGGTATGGCCAAGGGTGTGCATCTTCACAACTGGCGCCACAGCGGCCGTATCGCCGAAATCGTAGGTGTATTTTCCCTTGGTTAAGGTGGGGCAGGCAGATGGTTCAGCGGCAATAATGCGTACATCTACCCTCTTGGTGAGCTTTTTGTGGATGAAAGGGTAAGCGAGTCCGGCAAAATTTGAACCACCACCCGTGCAGCCTACCAGGATGTCAGGATATTCTCCGGCTAACTCCATCTGTTCAAGCGCCTCTTGACCGATAACGGTCTGGTGAAGCAGCACGTGATTTAGAACCGAGCCAATACCATACTTCTTGATGCCGCCAGAAGTCGCAGCGGCTTCGACGGCTTCAGAAATAGCTATTCCGAGAGAGCCAGGGGATTCCGGATCCTGAGCTAAGATACCCTTGCCCGACTGGGTCCTGGTAGAAGGGCTAGCATATACTTCAGCCCCATATGTCTCCATCATAATCCGCCGGTATGGCTTCTGCTGGTAAGAAACATTAACCATGTAGATTTCCAAATCGATTCCAAACAGGTTGCAGGCATAGGCAAGCGCAGATCCCCACTGTCCAGCCCCGGTTTCGGTTGTCATTGCCTTGATTCCCGCGTCCTTGTTGAAAAAAGCTTGGGCAACGGCCGTGTTCGGCTTGTGAGAACCCACCGGGCTTACACCTTCATACTTGTAATAGATATGAGCTGGCGTATCTAAGGCAGCTTCTAAGCGCCTGGCTCGATATAGGGGTGTAGGCCGCCAGAGAGAGTATACCTCCCGTACCGGTTCGGGAATTTCAATCCAGCGTTCACTGCTGACTTCCTGCAGGATCAGGCTCATCGGAAAAAGTGGAGCGAAATCATCCGGGGTAGCTGGCTCCATCGTCATTGGACTTAAGACTGGATCGAGAGGGACCGGCAAATCAGCGTTGATATTGTACCAGGCCTCGGGAATGTGGGACTCATCAAGTAAATACTTTGTCTGCTTGCTCATTTCAACACTCCTCACTTTATATCTACATCATTATTGTTTCGGTCCGATTAATAACTCCGCACCGAGATCACAGGATTTTAAACCATACCAAGCATAAAATAAAACCTAAATTTTGATGCTTGTTTATTATGTAAAGTTATAGTTTAACTTGGTAGGCCAGAGGGTAATTTTCTTCAGATTCCTCTTTATTTCAAATGATAAGCCCAACAACCGGTGAAATGATGGCGCAATCACCCAAACCGCAATATTTGAAGAGGAGATCCTACCTGACAATCGAATAAAGTTTAAATCGCTGGCGAGTGCCTACCATCTCGATAAGACCCATCTTACGAAGACAGTAGGTCATTTTCTCGGCCAGACGCCGACGAATCTTTAGCGCTTTAGATAGGTCTGCATTGGTAAAAGGACCCTCTAAGGAACGTGGTAACAGCGAGAGATAGTCTAACGGCCGTTCATAGAGGAAGGTATCGATCACCTTAATCAGCTTGCGGTCGGCTACGCTCCATCCCTTTCGTCTCCAACTTCCCCGGCCGTCATCGATCCAGATTACCTCATCCTGGATGAGGGCCACCTCCAGGGAAAAATGCGGGTTGCCAACAATATTTACTAAGCCAACTAACTCATCGAATAAATCCTCCGGGCGGCCGTGCTTGGGTGATTTCCTCCTGGCCTTTACTTCGCCATTCTTGCTTAGGCGAAGAATCCATCTATCCTGTGGTATCGGGTGAACGACGCGAACATGATAATCTTGAAGCAGATTTTCGATTTTAGCCTTTAAGGTGTAGAAATTCGCCGTCTGAATTTCTATCAGCCGTTGGCCTCTGACAATATCGATAACGTAGCGACCTACCTCTACCTCAACATTATCACCTGGACGGAAGTAATAATCCTTCATGGCTGCATGTAGCGAATTCTCTTTTTGGGTTCCGATTCGATTCTTGACCATGAATTCTGGTCTCTTTTAACCTTCGATTATCTGCCCGTCAAAGATAGTCATCTGGACCACTGTATTGGCTAACTCGCCCCCTGTAATTCCGTCTTCCAGAAGATCAAAGGGGTTTCGATCAACCACGATTAAATCGGCCCTCTTACCTGGACTAATGCTGCCAATGGTATTATCCCAACCAGCAGCAATTGCGGGTGCCATAGTGTAGCCGAAAATCGTTTGTTCCATCGTCAAACGTTCTTGACCATACCATGGCCCTTTATCCATTTGGTCCGGTCGCTGTCGTGTCAAGGCTGCATGCATTCCTAGAAACGGATTGGGATCGGCGACAGGCGCATCACTTCCTAGGGCCAACAACGCGCCGCTGTCGATAAGGCTGCGAAAACGGTAAACATTGGCCGCTCTATTCCCCAATAAAAGGTCAGCGGTCTCCATGTCATCCAGCAGATGTGTTGGCTGAACGCTGGCCGTCAGCTCAAGTGAAGCTAACCTTGGCAGATCATCCGGATCGATGATCTGGACATGTTCTATCCGGTGTGGGACTGATGTTGGATCTCCTGTTTGTCCGATCTCTTCGAAGATATCCAATACAACCCTAATCGCTTTATCGCCAATAGCATGAACGCTGGTGGGGATGCCGAGTTGGCTGGCGGATCGAATCTCCTCGGCCATCTGCGCTGGCGGAGTCAGGACTATTCCTAAGTCCATTGTTTCCCTCTCATCTTCCCCAGAGAATGGCGCCATCATCCAGGCCGTTTGGCTGCCCATTGTTCCGTCAGCAAACAACTTTAGATGACCTATCCTCAGGTAATCGTTGCCAAATCCACTTCTTATCCCCAACGATTTGAGATACGGAAGATCATGGGCGGCTATATTGGCATTTATTCTTAAAGAATTTCTTCCTATTGCTTGCAGCCTTTGATAAGTGGTCAGGGCCAACGGTCCTTCTGTCTGGTCCTTCATCCTTTGATCGTGGATCGCTGTAATCCCAAGCCTGTTAAGTTCGCTCATGCCCCGGATAAAATGGCTTTCAATCTCCTGGCCAGTTGGTTTCGGGATTAATTTTGAAACAAGGTTCACAGCCAGCTCCCAAAGCAGGCCATTTGGAAAACCGTTAACATCTCTACCTATCCGGCCGCTCTCGGGACCAACTGTGGATTGTGTAATTCTGGCCAGGCCCAATGCAGCGCTGTTTACCAAGGCACAGTGCATATCGCTGCGCCATAGTAAGGTTGGCTGATCAGGACCTGTTATCAGATCTAGATCCTTCCTTGTGGGTAAAGTGGGGTTTTTCCAACTCCTTTCGTTCCAGCCGCGCCCAATGATCCAGCGGCCGCGGGCGCTGCTTCCCGCTCTCTCCAACACTCTAGCTGTTAATTCGTCCTTACTTTGGCATTTCGATAAGGAAACCTGGTCCAAAGATAATGACCAATCATAAAAGTGGATGTGTGCGTCACATAGGCCAGGCAGGACAAACCCGCCCTCTAGATCGATTGATTGGGTTTGGTTAGATTTGTAAACTAGTAGGTCTTCATCATCACCAACGGCAACAAACCGCTTACCTTTTATGGCTACGGCTGAAGCCCAAGGCAGATTTCTATCCACCGTGTATATCGTCC
>BTQB01000247.1:0-4471 GCA_036985655.1 Anaerolineae bacterium
TGTATCAGGCGTCAATGTCGCCCCGGCCGAAGAAGCGGAACCATTTGCCTTTGAGCAGGCTATAACCTATCCGGAATAGGCCAATAATTATCAGGAGTAAGCCGATGAGCAGAAATGGCAGCTGGCCATTTCCCAAGCCATCTCTCAGGAGAAGCACCCCAACCACTATCATAAATAATGCAATTAAGCTGTTTAACAAATCTGTCATCACCATTGATTTATCCGCTCCTCTGAAAATAGGACACAGATTGACAAAGATTTCACGGATTAGAATTAGCATGATTCTGCGAATATCGTCATTTTCATTCATTGTCGGTGAGCGCTAGCTCATGTGGACTCCTTCGAAAATAGGACACGGATTGACACAGATTTCACGGATTAGAATTGGTATGAATCTGCGAATATCGTCATTTTCATTCACGGTGGTGCGCTGTGGCGCATGAGAACTCCTATGTAAATTGAACAGTTAGTTCTATCCGCAAATTAACAGTTTGCGCTACGGATTCTTGTTCAACCTCGGTGGGTCCTCGCTGTTCAACAGATCAATACAGACGATAGTTGAGAAGGGATGGCTGTTGGCCAAGTGGTCTAGATGGCGCAAAGCGTGATCAACAATTAAAGGGGGCCGGCTGGAAGGAAGCCGGTCTTCAAAGAAGCTTGGGTGGCAGATCGCAATAACTGGCTGGTTAGCGTCTTGGGTTAACATTGTGAGTGTGAAAGGGTCTAATTGAACTGCGCATTGATTTTAAGACAGAGATGGACCTATAACAAACTTACGAATAAAAAGAGGGTGGGGGATGAAGTGAAGAAGGCGCCAGCCATCTCAATGGTGGTTTTGATAACCAGCATTTGATAGCAGAAGTCATGGCGCCCCGTTTATATTAACCTGTGCTTTCAGGTTAATGAGCATAGGGGATGGGTTGGGAACTGGCAATTGCATTTTAGGTTAATCTAATATAATATTTCTATTCATGTTTTTTATATTATCGAATCGGTTTTATTGGTGGATACAGGGAGCCATCAACGACAAAGGAAGGCGCTATCAACGGTGAGAGGCGCCAACCACTGGCGATGTTGGCTACTGGCTGCGGCAGAATTGCGCAAATTGTCGCTGATGAATCCGACGCTTAATCAGAGGGTTCCCTGGTCCGGACAGCAGCCACTCTTGTAGACATTTAGGTAATGGCTCCGGGCCATTAGACATGCCTTTCACAGAACAAAAAAAGAACGAGCAGGGTATCGGACCCTTATAGGAGCCCCACATTGGGACCCATATTGGGGCTGCCCCTGTCCTCACCAAAGAAGCTAGGAGATTAAACCATGGAAGAAAACAAGAAAGGCGTATCACGACGTGACTTTTTGAGAACCGGAAGCATCGGCATGGTTGGGCTGGCCGGAATATCCGGTCTGCGCTCTCTCAAAGAACCAGAGGTCTCAAACGACTTAACTCTTTCTAAACAGGATGAGGTCAATGGTCTGCAAGATCAAAGTGGTATAGGTGTAGTTGGTCAAGTTGACCATGAAGCCAACGGTTTTAACCCGATGGAAATCCTACACGATTTTGATTATGGCGAAGTGAAAGAGGAAAACGGCCGTATTGTACGCGAATGGACTATCCTGGCTGTGGATAAGGAAATCGAGATCGCGCCTGGCATTTATTTTCCCGGTTGGGTATATGGCAGCACAACGAGCGCCGCAACCCGGCGAACTGGCCAATTCGTGGGCCAATGCCCGGGCCCCACTCTCCGCTGCGTTGAGGGCGAGTTGCTTCGTTTAAACTTTACAAACGCGGGGACTTATCCCCATACGATCCATTTCCACGGCATTCATTCCGCCTTTATGGATGGCATTCCCGGTGTGGGTCGAGGTTTAATTAATACTGGCGAGAGCTTCACCTATGAATTTGAAGCCAGGCCTTTTGGCTGCCATCTATACCACTGCCACACCTTCCCCCTAAAACGCCATATTCACAAAGGGCTATATGGCGCGTTTATCGTCGATCCCGACCCAGAAAAATACAGCGGCCAGGAACAAGAGATCGCTAGAACACGCAATCATCAATATCCGGAAAATAAAGCCATCAACGAAATGGTGATCGTCATGAATGGCTTTGATACCAACTTTGATGGCAACAATGAGGTTTATGCAGCCAATTCCATTGCCTACGGCTATGGTATGTCATCCCCAATCCCCATTCAACGCGATCAGCGACAACGTCTTTACCTGGTGAACGCAACTGAATTCGACCCCATCAACTCTATTCATATCCACGCTAACTTTTTCGATTATTACGATCACGGTACAACACTCAAGCCGACGTTAAAAACAGTAGACACAATCATGCAGTGCCAGGCACAGCGTGGCATTCTGGAGTTTTCTTTTGCCGACTTTGAACCGGGACTCTATATGTTCCATGCCCACCAGAGCGAATTTGCTGAGTTGGGCTGGATGAGTTTTTTTGACGTAAAGGAATAGGAGACGATTATGGAACAAAATTCTTCCTCTTTGGTCGGCAGAGTTCCCAAATGGTTCTTGGCGATTTTCCCTTTAGCTTTGCTCCTTGCCCTCATCGCTTTATTTTTCCTCCTGAATCCACTTGCTTTTTTTACCGGATCATTCCCACCATTGGAGCAGTTGAAGATACAACGGGTGTTGTTTCCGGAAAGCGGCCGAATCCAGCTCAGTGTCATAAATGGCGGTCCGGATTCAGTAACCATTGCACAAGTGCTGGTAGATGATGCTTACTGGAATTATGAGATAACACCGGCTAACACGCTAGAACGATTACAGCAAGCGACAATTGACCTGAACTATCCCTGGGTCGATGGTGAACCCCTGCCCATCGGTCTAATTACCTCGACTGGCATCACTTTTGAAACTATAGCAGAAGTGGCGGTAAAATCGCCGCAGACCAGTGCAGCTACATTCATCGCCTATGGTTTGCTGGGCATCTACGTTGGCATCATCCCTGTCGCCTTAGGAATGCTTTGGTACCCATTCATGCGCCGGATAGACCGGAAGTGGGTCAATGCATTTCTAGCCCTCACAATTGGTCTGCTTGTATTCTTGTTTGTGGATACTATTTTGGAAGCCCTAGAGATCGCCGGTGAACTTCCGGGGGTATTTCAGGGTGTCCCCCTTGTTATTTTTGGCACCCTTTTTGCTCTGGGCGTTCTGCTGACAGTAAGCCAGCGCTGGGGGGGTGGATCGCCTGCAGCCATAGCCACATTTATCGCTTTAGGCATTGGGCTGCATAATTTTGGCGAAGGGCTGGCCATCGGCGCCGCTTTTGCTACCGGTGCGGCCGCGCTCGGTTCATTTCTTGTTGTTGGTTTCACGCTTCACAATATTACCGAAGGCATTGGCATTGCTGCACCGCTAACCAAGGCAGAACGGCCGCCAATAAGGACTTTTATCTTGCTGGCTTTATTAGCAGGTGCGCCCGCCATTCTTGGCACATGGATTGGCGGCTTCGCTTTCAATCCACTCCTGGCTGTCTTATTCCTCAGCTTAGGCGCGGGGGCAATATTGCAGGTTATTTGGGAAGTAGGAAAGCTGCTTACTAACGATGCCCGCAAGCAAAATTTGCCGGCCGTTTCCTGGCTCAATTTCGCAGGAATTACGGCTGGAATTCTGGTGATGTATTTGACGGCTTTTCTTGTGAAGTTTTAGTTGGTAGCTGGTTATCGGTTATCGGTAGTTGGTTATCGGTTATCGGTAGCTGGTTGACGGTGACGAGTCACTGCCCACTGTTCAGTGATCGTTGTTTCTTGATTAGGATTATGGCGAGGGTAAGTATGCCCACGAGCAGAAAAGGCAGCCAGGCCGGAAATGGGATCAACGATTCTGGGAGCTCAGGCGGCGGAACCTTGGCGCTGGACCAGCTGACCCCGCTTGATTTGGCCCCTGCGGTAGTGGCGCCCGTAAAATCGGCACCGCTGACATTTGCACCTAACCATTTACTGTCGCTCATGTCAGCCCCGGCAAGGTCTGCATTCTCCAGATTGACACCGGCAACCAATGTTCCCCGCATCCGAGCGTCAGAGAGGTTGGCGCCTGCAAGGTTAGCCCCGGCAACGATGGCTCCCTCAAGATTCGCCTGGCTAAGGTCAAGATTTTCACCATTGAAACCTAATAGTTTAATTCCGGAGAGATCAAGGCTGCTCAAATCCTGATCGCTGAGATCTCTATTCTCTTTAAATGCAGCTTCGACTTCCGTCCGATTCTCTGGTTTTTCCAATTCTATCATAGTCCTTCCTAGTTAAATTTAGCATCGATTATATTAGTCGTGGTAAAAGTTTGCGAGAGTTACATTAAAAAGCGTTAATCTAATGTTAGGGTTGGGTTTAAATCTTTCCCAGCCCCTTCCTATAAGCCGAACGCCTGTTTTTCAGGGTGAATCGGATGAGAAGCCCAACACGCTGATCATCGGGCGGTGGTCAGAACCGGCCACAGCTGTATCATTCACAAG
>BTQB01000248.1:0-4459 GCA_036985655.1 Anaerolineae bacterium
AGAATGCGATATCAATTCAGGGCAAAATTAAGGCCGCATCACAATCATGTATGATACTATCGCCCACTATTACGATCTCATTCATTCCGAGCTTACTGAAGATATAAAATTTCTTCTCAGGATTGCTGAACCGATCAACGGCCGGCTTTTGGAGCTTGGAAGTGGCACTGGCAGACTGGTTATTCCCTTGGCCAGAGCCGGGTATAAGGTCACCGGCATCGATCTGTCCGATGAAATGATGGCAATTGGGAGGAGGAAGACGGCCGATCTCCGAGAGGCTGTACAGAATCGAATTACTTTTATTGAAGGAAACATGATCAGCTTCGAGCTGGCCCAGAAATTTGAAATGGCCATCTATGGGCACAACACCTTTATGCATATTGGCCGGTTCGACATCGATGGCGCACTAAAGAATATTCGAAGCCATCTCATAGGACTTGGGTTTTTGGTAATTGATGTTGACAACCCTATAGAGGTGGCTGACTCATCACTAGATCATCTGTTGGTGTTAGAGAGAACATTTAAAATGCCCCAATCAGGTGATGTTGTTGCCCAATACGCTAGTAGCTGGGCCGAATCGGACGAGCAAGTACGTCACATTTCCTGGATCTTCGATCGCTCACCCGCGGCTGGAGGCGCTGTTATCCGGCATATCGTTGAGACATCATTTTACTATTATTACGGTCACCAGATCGAGATAGCTCTAGATGCGGCCGGTTTTCGGATCAGGAAAATTTTTGGAGATTATGATGAATCTCCCTACTTTGATAACAGCCCGCGAATGATTGTTCTGGCTGAGATAGTCTGAACAGGGGGATCAGCGAACGAGAGAGTTTATGGAAAAAGCAGGCTGTCGGGTTCAGGCGTTTGCTCTGCTAACCGTATTCGAGTAAACAGTAAGGGAGCATAGTAAGCGATCCACAAGATCATTAGCAGGAAACGAAAAGAGCTAAAAGTAATCGCGACTCCCACTGGCTCCTCCGGAAAAATTTCCCCCAGCCCAAACCACAGAATCAAAACACCTGACAGGCCAACCAAGAAGCGTAAAAATCGTTTCCAGAATGGCCCGCTTACCAGAAAACGTACTCGGTTTCCCTCAAGTATCAGGCCTATGCTTAAACCAATAAGACCGGTAATGCTCAAGGCAAAATTTTGATAGCTCTCGATTTCAGCATTATCTACATGTTGAAACCATGGACTGTCTTCCGCTGCAGGTGTAGTTAAAATTAAAATTGTGATATATATCGCCCCAAGTATTAGTGGAAGGATAATAGCAATCAGCAACCGTTGGCCTAAAATTCTATTTTTAAACCAGGATTCACCGAGCCGCTGCCAAAAGTAATAGGCGATCAATATTAAGACGCCAACAAGGGTTCCCGCCAGGACGTCTTCGATATCATGTACTCCCAGATATACTCGACTCAAGGCCATTAGAAGAATCATCAAAATGGATAATAACCAGATCCAACTTCTTCGAAACCAGAGGGCAATCGTTCCATAAAAAACTGTGGCGTTTTGGGCGTGACCGCTAGGCACACCGTAGGTGAGCTCTTTCTTTAAGGCGATATCTTCAACAAGCCAATAGGGTCGTGGATCACGTAAGGCATGTTTCAGCAGCGAATTGATGGAAATGGACAGTGTCATCAGGTAGAACAAGGTGGCCCCCAGACGTTTGTTCAGACACCAATAAACGAGAACGATAGCGATCAGATAATACTGAAACATGCCAATCTCATGAAACAAGCTGAAGATTGGCTCAATTTGTGGATAATTAGCCTGCAACCAGCGTGCAAACTCCAGGCTGAATTCAGAGAACGAGTCCGTTCTAATGTCTCCTTTTGAAGAAAACGAATAATGTGATAATCGCCTAATGTATGGAAATTAAGATATGAACCTGCTGAAACAAGCCCACGCAAAACTGCAAAAGCGTAAAATTTCTTTAGAGAAAACCTTGTGACACCAGCGTTATCTGAGTTTTTTTAGTGGAGCCAACTATTTATTTTCTTCTGGTCGAGATTTTACTTCTCTTGAACCCACAATGCCATAGCTTTACGGATGTGGTGCAGGCGACTATAATCATATTTGGCAAAATGACTGGAAGATTATATTCCAGTCAAAATATATGGAGGGATTAATGCCAGCAAGAATTTTAGTAGTCGAAGACGAGGAGCGCATCCGCCAATTTCTCAAAAGAGGACTAACCTATGAGAATTACCTCGTAGATACAGCGATCGACGGAAAGGATGGGTTGGAAAAAGCAAGAGACAATCCACCCGATCTTGTCCTTCTAGATATCATGCTTCCAGGTATCGATGGTCTGGAAGTTTGCCGGCGCCTTCGCGCCGCTAGTGATGTTCCCATTTTAATGTTGACAGCGAAGGAATCGATCGAAGATCGAGTCGCGGGACTTGATGCTGGCGCTGATGATTACCTGGTAAAACCATTCTCATTTGATGAGCTGCTTGCCCGAGTGCGTGCTTTGCTGCGGCGTGCTCAACCCACACAGCCACAAGTCTACCGTTTTTCTGACCTCGAATTGGATACGGGCACACGCCAAGGTCGAAGAAGTACGCACTCTTTTGATCTGACAGCTAAGGAATATGAACTTTTAGAGCTCTTCATGCGAAACCCACGCCAGGTTCTAACAAGGGATGTTATATTCGACCGCGTTTGGGGCTACGACTTTGGCGGAGAGAGCAATATTATTGAAGTTTATGTCCGTTATTTGCGACAAAAGACTGAAATTGACGATCTTCCCAGGCTGATCCACACCGTTCGCGGTGTTGGTTATGTTCTCCGGGAATCAGATTAGGGTAGTTGCTTCATGATTTTCACGATGAGTGTACTCATCTGTACTTAATCTAATCGCGTTAGAATTAACAGTGCTTATATTTCATTGATAAAGAAGCGATATTTTTTGACCTGAGTAAGCCCTTGTCAATTCGAGCCCGTCTCACTGTCCTCTATACTTTCGTCCTGACTGTCGTTCTTATCCTGTTTGGTGTCGCCGTTTACCTCATTACTGCGACGACACTCATGGATGATATTGACCTAACGTTAAGCGAAACAGCACAGCAATTGCGAGAACAAACAAAGGCCTTTGTATTAGGCAGTGTTGCAGTTCTCTCGGTGCCAGAAGAAGAGCTCGATGTCTTTCAAACCGCTACAAATTTTTTCGTGATACTAGATGCCAGTGGTGAGCTTCTAACCTATTCTGAGAACCTGGAGGATTACGCTATTATTCTAGATCCCAACGGCATGGCAACCGGTGAGAATTACGGAACAGTTGATCATAATGGACGAAAACTTCGGGTATTAACCGAGCCTCTATATATTCAGCAAAGCGGCGAACCCCCGACTTTAATCGGTTTCCTACAGGTTGCCAGATTAGTTGATAATCAAGCTGCGGTGATGGATCAGCTTCGCGTCATCCTAATTCTAGCGGGCCTGGCGGCTGTAAGCCTCTCACTATTTATGGGTGCACTAATGACCCACCATCTGCTTAAACCACTCGACGATATCGCTGCTGTGGCCATGCAAATAACCAGCACCGATGACCTCAGTCGACGATTACCGGATTCTGGTCGACGCGATGAAATTGGGCGGCTGACGATGGTGCTCAATCAAACCTTCGAGAGATTGGAGCGATTGTTCCATGCTCGACAAAGATTTCTCGCTGATGTATCCCATGAGCTGAGAACACCTCTTACGACTATCCGGGGGAATGTGGATCTCATGAGAAGGATCGGTGACCTTGATTATGAGACCCTGGATGTTGTACAAGATGAGTTACAGAGGATGACCCGGTTGGTGGATGATCTTTTGCTTCTGGCCAGAGCCGATACTGGTGGTCTTCCAATACAAAGGAAAGCGGTTGAGTTAGACAATGTTTTCCTAGATGTCTATCGACAGGTGAAGTCAATTGAACAACCTGTTTCAATTACGCTCATGGAAGTCGATCAAGTCTGTGTGATTGGCGATGCGGATCGGTTGAAACAGCTGATTCTAAACCTGGTCGACAACGCGATAAAATATACTCCGCCGGGTGGTGATGTCACTCTTGGGCTATCAAAGTTTAACGGAATGGCCGAACTTGTCGTTCGTGATACGGGCGTTGGCATACCTGCTGAGGATCTGCCACATATTTTCGATCGATTTTACCGCGTTGACAAAGCAAGGAGTCGGAAATTAGGGGGTTCTGGATTGGGGCTTTCCATCGCCCGATGGATCGCTGAAGCCCACGGGGGCGACATCCGGGTGGAAAGTGAACCCGGGATGGGTAGTTCGTTTACAGTTACTTTACCGACAGCTTCAGATCCAAAAGGTTCACTAAAATCAACCCGGCCGACTACCAGGGCAATGCCGGCCGCTACCCTGGAGCCTAATTTTTAATCTTTATCTTTGCTGTGGGGAGCAGGTTTTCGATTCGAAGCTGGCTGCGGCAAGAAATAACTCTTCT
>BTQB01000249.1:0-4458 GCA_036985655.1 Anaerolineae bacterium
TCGATCGACCAATTGCTGCCTTCGTTAAACTTGACTGGGAAAAGACCATATATATCTTATTTATCTTGTTGGCAATTATTACAAGATTTTGGGCCCTTGGCGATCGGGTCGTTAGCCATGATGAAAGCCTCCATACGCAGTATTCTTACCAATATTTCAATGGGGACGGCTACATACACACGCCATTGATGCATGGTCCAAGTTTGTTCCATATTACCGCATTATCCTATTGGTTATTCGGCGTCAGCGATGCAAGCGCCCGGATTATGGTAGCCATCGTGGGTGTGCTCCTGGTGATAGCTCCATATTTCCTTCGCAGCTGGATTGGAAGAGTTGGTGCGCTTATGGCCAGTTTCATCCTGCTGATCTCTCCTTATATCACATATTACTCACGATATATTCGACATGATATTTATGTGATCGCGGCGGCCGTTTTAACCTTCATCGCTATCCAATATTATTTACGCGATCAAAAGGAGAAGTATATATGGTGGTTTGCCGTGGGTTTAGGGCTCATGTTTACCACCATGGAGACTTCGTTTATTTATGTGGCCATATTTGGGGGATTTCTCGTATTAAGATTGGCTGCAAAAATTCTAACAGCCGACTGGTTCAAAGACCGGCTCAATGCTCTGCGACCCTCGCTGTTGATTGCGCTGATAGGCGCTTTGATGATTCTCGGGAGCCTTCTTGGCGACCGTCTAGCTCCCAGGGTTCTCGAAGGAGTGTCGCCGGAAATCACTGTCAGTGTAGACCAAGGTTTTGCGGCCGATCCAGATAAGGATATTGCCCCAGAGACCGCTGAGGAAGAGGATTCAGCTCTTGATAAAACCCTACGCTGGATTCAGGTAGCCGGGTTCGGGGTGTTGGCCTTAGGTTTATTCCTTCTAGCAGTAAAACTAAGACCTCAGATCGATGCCTTTCCCGAATTCGACATCGTGATGTTATTTACCACTTTAACCTTGCCAACTTTGACAGCTTTTCTGGTGGTCACTGCTGGTGGAGACCCGCTTAACTATACCTTGAGCAAATGCCAACTTGCTGGTCAGGAAACGATGTCGGCAGTCAAACTTTTCTTTTCAAGATTGGGCCAGCCGGCATGCCGTGACGCTTTTTTCGGGTCTGATATTATCATGACGGCCGCATTCTTGATTTTGACGCTGGTAGTTTCCATCATTGTGGGTATCTGGTGGAACAGGCGACGCTGGTTAATCGCGGCTGCCATTTTTCATACTATCTTCCTACTGCTGTTTACGTCTCTTTTCACCAATCCAGCCGGATGGACCACAGGAATGGTTGGCTCGCTTGGGTATTGGTTGGTCCAGCAACAGGTAGAGAGAGCTAATCAGCCTTGGTTCTTTTATTTTATCGTCCTTCCTATCTATGAATTTCTTCCACTTATCCTATCGATATTGGCCATTCATCTGTGGTCTAAGAAGAGCAAGCTCACTAGCATTGTCAGAGATTGGATCATCCTCGTCCTGGCAGCAATTCTTTCTTACAGTTTCATTAACTGGATCGCTAATCGCAGCCTTGTGGACCAGGCTACAGCGACAAATAGTGCTGGCTTGGTGGCCGCTGTCATCGTTCTAATCGCTGGTGGGCTATTATGGTTCTTGTTTCGGGGCAAAGAAGCAAAATCTGAATTGGAGGTGGCCGGTGGATTTTGGGGCTCAATCGATGTCAACAGCCTGTTTGGTTTTGTTCCTTACCTGATCTGGTGGTTTCTTGCCAGCTGGCTCGTTTACAGCCTCGCTGGAGAGAAAATGGCCTGGCTGTCCACTCATTTCATATTCCCCATGGCCCTCTTAGGGGGCTGGTATGTGAATGAACGATTAACGACTGCAAATTTATTGGAAATTAGGAGCAGTCGATTCGCTTTACATATAGGGCTTCTCCTTGTATTTCTGATTGCCGCTGGTGTCGCTTTCACGCCGGTGCTGCTGGGAAAAGTTGATTTTGGCGATCAAACCACTGCCAACTTGCGGAGCTTCGGCCGTCTTCTTGGTAGCTTGCTGGTTGCTGGTGTTCTAATTTACTTTGTCTGGCGATCAGGCCGCGACCTGACATCCGGAACCCGGAAACGGGCCTGGTTGGTGGCGATCATTGTGCTGTTAAGTCTACTCACGATTCGATTTAATTATATGGCCAGTTTTGTTAATGCCGACTATACGACTGAGTTTTTGGTTTACGCCCATGGCGCCCCTGCTACTAAGACGGAAGTGATCAGCCAGCTTGAGGATTTATCAAGACGGCTGAACGGTGATAAAAGCATTAAGGTAGCATTCGACAATGATTCATCCTGGCCTTACACATGGTATTTGCGTGATTATCCTAATAGGATCTATTTTGGAGAAAACCCTGGACGCAATATTACGGAGGCGCCCGTAATTATCGTTGGCAGTCAAAATTGGGGAAAGGTCGAACCACTCTTGGGCGACGATTATAACAGCCAAACTTATACATTCCTATGGTGGCCTATGGAAGAGTACAGAAAGTTATCCTGGAATGCAATTCTTGGCGATCCCCAGGTAGAAGCTGAATTTAGACGCGGGCTGGCTAACCCAGATGTACGTCAAGCGTTGTGGGATATATTCATGTACAGAGATTACGAGAAATATGGCCAGGTATTTGGTGGCACTTATACGGCCGGCGAGTGGCCATTACGACATGATTTACGGATGTATATTCGCAAGGATTCATTGGCCACCATCTGGGATTATGGTTTCAATGCGGTCGCAGCTGAACCTCCAGTCGATCCCTACGCTGAAAACAACCTTTCGCTTTCCCCAATTGAGGTGATTGGAACGACAGGCACCGGCGAGGGCCAGCTAATGCAGCCCCGAAATGTGGCAGTATCTCCCAACGGAGACATATTCGTCGCTGACTCAGGAAACCACCGGATTCAGGTCTTTAGCCCTGAAGGGGAATTTCTTCGAACTTGGGGCAGTTTTGGCAGCGAACCAGGTATGTTCAACGAGCCCTGGGGTCTGGCTGTTGACGATGAAGTTGTCTATGTCGCTGACACCTGGAACCATAGAATACAAAAATTTGACCACCAGGGAAACTTATTGGGGGTCATTGGCCAAAGCGGATCGCCATCAGCGGGACAAGAAGGCGGCGGGCTGTTTTTTGGACCCCGGGATATCGTTATATTAAACGATGGTAATATATTGGTTACGGATACAGGGAATCACAGGCTGCAAATCTTTGATCCGGAAGGAAATTTTTTGTACACAGCGGGTGAACAGGGTATCCAGCCAGGCCAATTCTATGAACCAGTTGGACTGGCGTACAGCCCATCAGAAACGATTTATGTTGTCGACACCTGGAATGGCCGAATTCAAGAGCTTACAACAGACCTCTTCCCACTTAATAGCTGGCAGGTCGATGCCTGGTTTGGAGAATCGATTAACAACAAACCTTATATAGCCGTTGACGACCAGGACAGATTGTACGTATCCGATCCGGAAGGATACCGTATCCTCGTCTTCGGTCCGAATGGCCAATACCTGGGCCGTTTTGGTCAGTATGCTCTTGACAGCAGCGGTTTTGGCCTGCCAAATGGGCTCGCGGTTGATCAGGAAGGAAATCTGTATATTGCTGACAGCGGCAACAACCAAATCCTAAAATATGCCCCGTTTCCTGCCGATCCCTTTGCTATCGGACCAGATCCAGCCGGTCTCAATCCCGGTCAATCCCAAGATTCTTCTGGTGATATTGTAGCTCCTTAAAGACCCATTTATTTCTGCCAATGAAGGATCTGACTCTTTCAAGATATCCACTTCTCCCTTGCCTATCATCGATTCCTTTGGTTTACTAAAGGTTGTGTGCCGACAGTTGAGCCACAGCGTAAATTCTATCATTGGTTAGATACAGTTCTCTATCCAGGCGTTGCCATGTTGCTGCGTCTGTGTGCGAATGTGGAGGTGAGTATGAGATTTGTCTCTTATGCTATTGCTGCCCTGATTGCCTTCTTTGGGGTAATGTTCTTAGCAGGCTCCCAGGGATCAGTTTTAAGGATCGTTGTCGGAGCCGTTTTTATTTTTGGGGCCATCGTGATCGTCTTTTTGATCCGCATTCAGCCGCGAGAAATAACACGAATTCAAAAGATCGACCTCAGTGGTGATGTCAATCTGGAAGAACTTCGCTGCCAATCCTGCAATGCTCCCTTGGATAAGGATGATATTGAGATAAAAGATGGGGCTATTTTTGTCCAATGTGGGCACTGTGGCGCCACCTATCAGATCGAGGAAGAACCCAAATGGTAACAACTTCTGTTTCCTCGTTTACTAGCCGCCTTTCGAAAACATTGCGATCAGATCTCGGGTCATTCAAGGCGACAGTTTTAAAGAGAGACCGACCTGAGATTGGATTGTACACCTATCGCTTTTGTCAAGAGGACAATCAAAAAACCATTCAGCTGAGAATCGACGGTAAGGGTTCCGGCGTCCTCTT
>BTQB01000250.1:0-4423 GCA_036985655.1 Anaerolineae bacterium
ATTAACGCCGTCTATGTGTTCGCTAATTTGTAGATCAGGTTCATACTGGGAGGTTAATACAGTAACCTCGTGACCTTGTCTGGCCAAGGCCCTGCTAAGCCGGTCGACATATATTGTCAAGCCACTGACATGCGGCCGGTAATAGGTCAGAACCTGAAGGATCTTCATGAAGCTGCTCTATGCCTTCTCGTTTGGAATTCCATTTTTTTCAGATCTCGAATTACTGAATGATCTTGTTGTATCAAGAACATTTCGGAAGGTTGATCTAATGTTAAAAATGCCGACTACGCCAAGAATTCCCAAAACTAAATAGTTAATAGCGTGATATATAAAAGCAAATGATGCGGCTTGGGCCTTTGGCATCCCCAACAATGTGGCCAGGGCAAAAGTGACACCGGCCTCGAACACACCGATCTGGCCAGGCGAGGATGGGGCAGTGATGCTGAAAGCAGCGATAGAGACGACAAATATTGTTTCGGCTATTGTTGGCTGCAAATTTAATCCCTGCATGCCAAAGTAGTAGCTGGCGAAAATGGGGAGCCAGACAACAATACTTAAGATCAGCAAAGATACTCCATCCTTCCAATTCGTTAAAGTCTCTAATCCCCTTAGCAGGTCGTCAAATCGTATGCTCCACTTAGGCGTATCTAAAAATTTAATCCGATTTAATACGTTCGTTACAATGGACATTGCCCGCCTTCGTTGATTTGCAGCCATTATTAGAACTGCGGCAGCGAAAATGGCCAGGATCCCTACTAATCGTACGGCCGTCTCAATCTCCGGAGGCAGCTCGCTTGTGGCAACTAAGGCGAATGGGAAAATTGCAACAAAAAATAGCAAATCAAATACTCGTTCGGTGACCATGGTCGAAAGGCCCAGTAATATTGTCACCGGCGGTACGCTTCCTATTAAAACAGCCCGGGCAATGTCCCCAAGCCGAAAAGGCAAGATGTTGCCAAGCATGTAACCGATATTTTGGATATGGAAAACTGTCTGATAGGGAATAGGCCGTTTCTTTGCATAGCCACCTTGGAGCATAAATCGCCAACGCACAGCCCGAAGAAACATGAATAGAACGATTGTCACAGCTGTTACCAGCAATTTATCTATTCGCGCATCCTTTAGAGAAGCGATAATGTCAGCCGGTTTTATGAAGATGAAAATCGCTCCAAGAGAAATAATGCTGACTAGGATGCCAATCCAAAATTGGTACCGGCGGTTTTTAGGGGCTGCTTGATCCATTGCGGGAGCATTATAACAATAATGGCTGAATCGATGAAGCTCTAGTAAGATTGGAATACAGAGGTCGATTTGAATGTAACTCGTCCCCATAACAAAAGCGGAATTTACACATCCGCCGTAATTCTATCGAGAATAAAGTCGTTGTCTTTATTATTTTAACAGCGCCTGAGGTAAGAAATTTGGAGTACGTAAATCTTGGTAGTTCAGGACTAAAAGTATCACGAATTTGTCTTGGCACGTTGACATTTGGGGATCCAGGATGGCGAAGTTATATCCTGGATGAAGATCATTCCCGACCGATTATCATTAGAGCAATCGAACAAGGGATAAACTTCTTCGATACGGCCGACATGTACTCTCTTGGTGAATCTGAGAAAGTCATCGGCCGGATATTTAAGGATGTTGTTCGTAGGGAAGACATTGTTATTGCTTCTAAAGTTTTCTTTCCAATGAGCGATGATCCCAATGATCGCGGACTTTCAAGAAAGCATATATTCCGCTCAGTTCATAGAAGTTTGCGACGCCTTGATACTGACTATATCGATCTATACCAGATTCATCGCTGGGATGACGAGACGCCAATAGAAGAAACTCTATCTGCTTTGAATGACCTGATAAGTATGGGCAAGATTCGCTATCTTGGCGCCTCGAGTATGTATGCCTGGCAGTTCGCCAAAGCCCAATATACAGCTGATCTATTTGGATGGCCTCGATTCATTTCCATGCAGAACCATTACAATTTGATATACAGAGAAGAAGAGAGAGAAATGATTCCATTTTGCCAGGCTGAGGGAGTGGGCATCTTGCCCTGGAGTCCTCTGGCGAGAGGATTTCTCGCTGGCAATCGACCTCGAAAAGGGGAAGGTGAAACTAAGAGGTCTAAAGACGATGCTCTCGCAGCGCATTTGTATTACCGGGATTCGGATTATGATGTGTTGGAGCAGTTGATGGAGATCGCAAATCAGCGAAAGGTAACGACGATTCAACTCGCCCTCGCCTGGCTATTGAACAAACCATATGTCACCGCCCCAATCGTCGGTGTTAGGAATGTTGTCCAACTCGACCAACTGCTAGAAGCATTAAAGATTAAGCTGGATGATGATGAGTTGATCTCACTCGAGAAACGATATCAGGCCCACCCAATTCTTGGCCATTAGTATGGCGCCATTAATATGGCCTATATCGACCTATTTTTTGGGTAAAAACGGGTATATTTATGACCGAAATTGCTGATGAAATTACTAAACCAACGCTGTTGGTAGATTTAGTTAAGGTAAATAAAAATATCGATCGGATGGTCAAGAGGGCCAGGGACAACGATGTGATTCTTCGACCTCACTTCAAGACCCATCAATCATCGGAAATTGGACAGTTGTTCCGGGAGAGAAATGTTGATGCCATCACTGTTTCATCGGTTGGTATGGCCGAATACTTTGCGGGAAATGGCTGGCGAGATATCACAGTAGCTTTTCCCGTAAATCCACGCCAGCTTGAGCAGATCAATGGATTGGCCAGCCAAATAAAATTGAACATTCTTTTCGAATCACTTAACTCATATTTAACAGTAGGTAAGAAACTGGCCAACGGTATCGGTGCATGGATAAAAATTGATACAGGTTACCATCGCAGTGGAATACTCTGGAACGATCTCGAGCAGATATCGAGGTTAACCAGAAATATAGATGAGAATCGCGGGCTATATTTTGAAGGAATCCTGACTCACCCTGGACATACCTACAAAGCTGATTCAGTGGAAGAAATCAGAAAGATTTTCCATGAAACCGTTACTCGAATGGATCTTGTAAAGAGTGAGCTGGCAACTCAAGGGTACGAGGTTAAGGTTTCAATTGGCGACACGCCGGGATGCTCAATTGTGGAGAAGTTTGGCCCCGTGGATGAAATTCGCCCTGGAAACTTTGTTTTTTATGACCTGATGCAGGAGAAGTTAGGCGCCTGTTCCGAGAGTGATATCGCTGTGGTGGCCGCCTGCCCTGTTGTTGCTAAAAATCTGAATCGTAATGAGATAGTCATATATGGCGGCGCTGTGCATTTATCCAAAGAATACCTAATCAATCCAGATGGAAAACCTTATCATGGACGAATTACCTATCCGATTAGTAAAGGCTGGACTGATGCTATCAGTGATTGTTGGCTTAGCTCTATCTCCCAGGAGCATGGAGTAATTGCGGCCAGCAATGAATTACTGGAGAGAGTGGGAGTCGGCGACTTACTACTGGTATTACCCATCCATTCCTGCCTGACTGCCAATTTGATGGGCAAATACTTAACGACTGAGGGTCACACGATCGATATGGCCAGGTTATTATAAAATGAGGCTGTCCGGCCACTATTTTATTACTCAGGGCTATCTGCCCGTGTTATAATTTTTCGAAACAGATGAGATGTGATTCAAATTTCCCCCACTTAGGCACCAAGCAGCCTGTAAACCTAATTTATAAGAGGAGTACTTAAGTGAATCTGCACGAATATCAAGCAAAAAGGGTGTTTGCCCGCTATGGCGTGCCAATTCCAGAGGGTGATGTCGCCACAACGCCTGATCAGGCAAGAGATATCGCTGAAGAACTCGGTGGGCGGGTTATTGTTAAAAGCCAGGTACTGACAGGCGGCCGGGGAAAAGCGGGTGGGATAAAGCTGGCAAACAATCCTGAGCAGGCTGAGGAATTAGCAGCCAAGATTATTGGCATGGAAATTCGTGGATATCGAGTTCGGAAGGTATTGCTCGACATAGCGGCCGATATTCGATCGGAGATATATCTTGCCGTTATGATAGACCGCTCTAGACGAAAGCCAATGATTATGGCCTCAGCAGCAGGTGGTATGGACATCGAGCAGGTGGCGTTAGAGACTCCTGAAAAGATATTTAAGATCTATATAGATTCGATGATCGGACTTCGCAGTTACCAGACAACTTATATGGCTGCAGGTATGGATTTACCTAAGCCCATGTGGAAGGAGTTTCACCAGGTTGCAGACGGTCTATATCAATCTTTTGAGGCAGTTGATGCCTCTTTAGCGGAGATAAACCCACTCGTGATTACCGGTGATGGTCACCTTCTAGCAGTCGATGGCAAGCTGTCAATAGATGAAAATGCACTCTTCCGGCAGCCGGAGTTGGTCGAACTCCGTGATGTAGATGAAGAAACCGCATCAGAGAGAAAAG
>BTQB01000251.1:0-4401 GCA_036985655.1 Anaerolineae bacterium
GTGAAGAAATCAAGGCGGCTGGTGGCAAAGTTGTCCGCGAGCCCGGCCCGATGAAACACGGCAGTACCGTGATTGCCTTTGTGGAAGACCCTGACGACTACAAGATCGAACTCATCCAGCAATAGAAAAATGGGGACAGTTTACTTTCTTCCCGGCAGCCGAACGCGGGACGGATCATATATGTCCCCGTTTTTCCAAGGTTATATTACCGGCACTGCCGCAGCAGCACCTTGCTTCCTTCTTGCTTTTATCGTCTCTACAATAGATCTCAGATCCGCGATGTCTTTACCGAGCTGACTGGCTGTTGGAACAGGTTTGTTCTTCGCAGACGACGGATCATGGGCGTCCACTACGTCACAACATGTTTTGTACAGTCTGGCAATCTCGTCATATTCATCCTGCGTAAAACCTACTACATCACCCAGTTTGCTGACCTTAACCCAGTCCCGATAACGTTTTATGGAACCGCTGAAAACAACCTCCTCGATCACACGTTCGATAGTTGCGCGCAGGTGGCCGTATTGTCGGCGCATATTCACAGTCTCTTCTTCGTTCGGATAGGCAGGCCAAGTTTTCTCCAATGCCTTCTGATCTTTTTCCAGTTTATCCAAGCGATCCTTGTAAGGTTTGTGATCCCAAGGAAGTCCATCCACAATATGTCCCGGTCGGCCATTTCCCCATTCCAGATGGTGCATGAGCTTATCGACACTCTCCTGCTCAATGTGATCAAGCAACTCTCCGAGAAATACTGTGTCGTGCGTCAAAACAACCACTTGACGGATTTTTGCTTCCTCAACCAATCGCATCGCAACGTTTTTCCGCCAATAGTGATCGAGTGACGAGACAGGATCGTCAAATATAATTCCGCCCTTATGTCCTGCCAGATGCAACTCCGCAAGAAATGAAGCGATGGCTATTGCACGCTGTTCACCCTCGCTAAGTATCTCTTCGAGTCTCTTCGTTACCGGAAGATCAAGTACAAGCGTAAGTTTCATTTTGGTTCGATCAACACGTTCATTAAGCTTGGTCTTTATATGTCCAACTCCAAGAGCATTGAACTCTGCTTCAAGCGCAATCTTCAATTCGGCAGTTACAGCTTTTGTTGCAAATTCTTTTACCTTGTTAGAAATATCAGTTGTTTTCAGGTCTTTCTCGCATTTCTCCAACATCGCCTTGGTTTTCATACGCTGGATGAGGTCCAGGACTGCCTTCAGGCGCTGAGATAAAGCAGATTGTACGCGAAGTTCAGCTCGTTCGGCCTCAAGCGTCTTTTTTTGTTGTTCATCTCCGGCCTTCTCAAGTTCTGATGCTTCAGCAACTATTTTCTTTGAAAGAAGTTTCAGCGCTTCACGCGAATCACTGACTAATCCAGGAACCTCATCCCATACATGTGAATTTAAGGCACCTAACATCCATTTCCTGCGGGCAACAACTTTCTTCTCGAAGTCCTGGGTGGCCTGAAGCAAAGCCTCATCAAATAACTTGAGTTCTTCAGTCAATGCAGTATCCAGCCCAAAGTTGAGAGAGGTTTCTTTTATCTTCTTGCTCGATTCATCACACTGTTCACGTTTTTCACTTGCGATCTTGGCTGTATCCTGTTCCACAAACTCCTGGAATCTCCGCATGCGCTTAACTGATTTAAGATCCAGCTCCTGCTGGCACAGTGGACATTGTGCGTTGGATCCCAGATATGGAAATGGCTTTCCGAGATAGGCGCTTTCCGTAGAAAATCTTCTCGCTGACTCGAACAGGATTTTCCATGCCTTCTCACCTGTTCCTGAAAGCAACGGTGCGCCAGCCCGAAACTTTTCTGCTGCAACAATTTCAGCCTTGCAGGCGGCCTCGGCCTCTTCGTCGTAGCCTTTGAGTTTCTCAACTGCTGCGTCATTAACCCAGGCTAGCGCTCCGTCAATCCGGGAAATAAGTCCATCGACACGTTGCGCTGATAACCGTAAGATTTTGGCTTTGGCTTTAGGGTCATTTTCTGTCAATGTTTTTTCAAGTTCTGCGAGCCGTTTCGTGTCAGTCTCGGTGAGTGTCGCAAGGGTGTTTACCTTAGCCGGATTTGTTTTCGGCCCAAGAGATTTAATCAGCTTTCCAACCGCCGTATCTCCGATCAAATCAGTAAAGGGCATGGTATCGGTGTTAATCGTACCAATCTCCGCATTGAGACGCCGGGTCAATTCAGGCAAAACGCGCCGCCCCAGGCTCTTCACAATATCAAGCCCGTATGGAAGGTAGGCCACATCGCCCTCGTCCAGATATGCCCTCGCACACTTGGCGTCAAACACGGCAATAGTTGATAAATCGTCAGGAGGTTCGACACCGCGCCTCCAGCCGAGCGAGCTTGCATTTCCATTGATCTCGATATCGAAAGTCGCCTCAGGGATGCTCGAAATAGCTTTTGCATCAAAGGCATCAGGATGAACAGTTTCTAGAGAGTCTCGTGCACGGCAAGCCTGCTTTAATACCCGGGAATAGCCAGACTTTCCAGTAGCATTACCTCCGTAAATTACCGTCATACCTTTTGGTGAAAACTTAAGTTTTTGCCCACTGGGAATTCTGTTCACATGCTTAAGATCCCGCATCGCTCGTAGAATGACGGGCGCACGGTTGGCTGTTTGTGCAGGAAGATGTTTCTGTGCAAGAGCATCTGGTTTTCGATTCTCGGGATCAGGAATTCCGTGTGCGGCCTTCAACATCGCATACAGGTCATCGATGTCTTGTTGATCGAGCCCTTCTTTCTGAAAAAGTTGGCGCAAGGCATCGCGCTGCCATGTGGGAAGGCTTGTGCTAGACCACACCAGAATGTCATTTAGTAGTGACAAAGTGGCCCTCCTTGTCTAAAGAAATCAAAATGAAAAATCTGCTAGTTTTGATTTGATTCATTTTCCTCGCCCGTTGGCTCGTCTAATGCAAGCAGCTCAAGCCCTTCAATCTCCTGTAAAGACTTACCGGCAATGCCTTGCAAGTCGCCATACATCCCGACCGTCGCACCCATTACCCGCTCAATCTGTGCATCACGTTTGGCCCATTGCCTCATGATGGCTTTTCTTTCCTTATCGAGGTCTTCCTGCATGGTGGAGAAGGCTTCGACGATGGCTTCCACCCGATGGCGGAAGCGCGGGCCAGTGAGATACTGATAGACCATCTCCGTCTTGGTCTGCTGGCCTTCGGAAGCCTGCCGCGCAAGGGCAACTTCCAGCAATGTCTGGCGCAGAATGGCGGCCATGGGCAAGGCAGCGCGGGGGTGGGTAACCCAGATGCCATCGACCATTTCAAAAGTCTCTATGCCCTTTGGCAGAGTCTGGCTGACAATCACGGCAATTTCCGCCTTGGCCGTGCGTTGGTCTTCACGCAACTTGCTCAGCCAGCCATCACTCCAGTTCTTGGTACGTTTGGATTCCCACAGAATAGTACCACTTGCCTGGCCACCGTTGCTGGTGACCCGTTGCAATACATCACCACCAAATTCACCTTTGGCCACCGGCTCAATCGAGTCATACGGAAACTTTGCACGCAGCAGGTTTTCCAGCTCAAGCTCCAGCACTTCACCCTGTAACTGCTGCGAACCCTGCTCAGCCTTGCGCTTGAGCGCTTCAATCTGTGTTTGCATCGAGGTGATGGTCTGCTCTTTTTCCGCGACCTTCAGCCGCATGGCTTCTTCCGCTTCTTTTTTGGCCTGATCGCGTGTCTCTGTCAGACCCTCCTGCACCCTAGTTTCAACCGTCAGTTCCAGTTCACGTTTGGCATCATCCAACTCGCGCTGTTTGCGGATCAGTTCGGCCTCTGCCTTCTGCGCTTTAGCTAGCTTGGCATTGTTCTTGTCCAGTGCCTCCTGCAATTCGGAAAGCTCCCGTGCTTTCTCTTCCAGATCGGTAGCGGCAGCTAGCTTGGCCTTTTTGGATTCTTCGGCAGCAATACTGGCTCGGTCCTTTTTCAATTGCTCCGCAACCTGATTCGCAACCTGCTCATCCAGTTTTGCTTTGGCCTCGGAAAGCTCTTTCTCTTTCTCACGCGCAGCTTTTTCACGGGCGGCTATATCGCTGTCTTTCTGAGCCAGTTGATCTTCGTACTGTTTGCGGGTGGCTTCAATCAACGGAGCCGCCAATGATTCGGTCAGCTTGATTTCGTTTTTACAGTTCGGACATATAATGGTCGGTTCAGTCATAACAACCTCCAGCGCAAAGAAAAGAACTCATTGTGCACAGTATCCTGCTACCAGATCAAACTCATCTAGTAATAGAAAAACGGGTCCGTTTTTCTATGTTTCTTCCGAAAGCTTTCCCTCATGCAAATGCAACACCCGGTCGCAGGCGCATGCCAGATCATGACTGTGGGTTACCATAATCACAGCCGCATTCTCCTCCCGGCATAACTGTTGCATGGCATCAAATACTT
>BTQB01000252.1:0-4367 GCA_036985655.1 Anaerolineae bacterium
CCAATTTCGGATGTAGTTCCATTAGAAAACCATCTTCACTTCTGGCCAACTTAAGCTGATCGTCAAGTCCATTTGAGCTTGGTTGCAGCCCAACAACCAGCACCAACAAGTCGGTATTTAGCCGGATTTTTCGCTTGAAATCCAGGTCATAAAAATCTAGAACCCCATTCTCATAAGCAATCGATTCTTGAATGGGTTGGAATGGATCAACCCGGAAGTAGCGGACACCAGCAGACATTGCGGAAGCGTAAAGTTCTTCGGCTTGACGGCTATAAGTACGGACCTCACGAGAGATAATGTTGACACACTTTCCCAAGCGCTGAAGACGAAGCGCCTGATATGCGGTAGCAGTACAACAGTAACGAGAACAGCCAGTGCTAGCCTGCCGGGACCCGACACATGAAATAAAAGTTATCCTGTTTCCTGGCGCCGATCGATCTGCCAGGTAGCTCTCTAATTCCAGGTTTGTTATTACCCGCTTATCTGATCCGTAATTGAACTCATTAGGGCTGTAAGGCGCTGCGCCAGTAGCGATGACAAGTGCGCCTGCCTTAAGGTTGCACCCATCATTCAGCTGAAGGTTAAAGTTTCCCACGTATCCAGAGACAGCTTCTATCGTTGACTCAAGGTGTATTTGGACATCTTCATTGGTGAGCCTCAATGCGGCCGAAACCAGATAATCTTGAGCCGGATGGCCAGTTGGCGCGATCTTGTCCAAATAATCCAGATTGCCGCCGAGATGAGATTTCTTTTCTATTAGATGGGTCTCAAACCCCTGGCGAGCCAAGGAGGTTGCCGCCATCATACCGGCAATTCCCCCACCGACCACAACTGCGGTTTGGTTCAGGGGAAGCAGGCTTGGGTCCATTGGTCGGGAACGGCTGACGTTTTCCACTGCCATCGCCACCATATCCATTGCCTTTCTGGTGGCCATTTGGGGTTCTCTTTTGTGAACCCAGGAATCCATGTTGCGGATATTGGCCATTTCCACCAGGTATGGATTTAGCCCTGCCCGCCGGAGAACGCTGCGGAAAATAGATTCATGGGTTTTAGGAGAACAGGCAGCTATCACGACCCTGTTGATTCCTTCTCGAGAAACAACTTCTGCGATCTCCTGTTGTGTATTGCCAGCGCAAGAGAACATCTGGTCATCTGCATGAACCACAAGGGGTAGCTCCTCTGCAAAGGCCACGACTTTCTTCACATCAATAACGCCGGCAATATTGCTGCCACAATGACAAACAAAAACACCAACCCTGGGTTGGCCATCGAGGGCTATGTCCTTTTTATCTCTTATTCGGATTTCCGGTTCGGGCCAGCTGCGGCTGCTTAAATGGCTGAGTGCTAAACCGGCCGCTCCGCTGCCTTCCGCGACGCTGTCTGGAATATCCTTCGGACCTGAAACACAGCCCGCTGTATAAATCCCCGGCCTGGAAGTAACAATAAGCCCCCCCTGACATTCCTGTACTTTCACGAACCCATCTTCGTCGAGGGATATCCCCAACTTCCTGGCCAATTTATCAAGACCAACAGGTGCGGTTACAGCGTTGGCCAATACAACCATATCGAATTCACTTTCATGACGCCGTCCGGCAGCTATATCTTCATACGTAACCAACAGCCCATTCTGATCGCCCTTAATTTGTGATGGCCGGCCGCGAATAAATTTCGCCCCTCCATCTATCGTTCTATCCCAAAAACCGTCGAAACCCTTGCCGTATGCCCGGATGTCCATATAGAGAATGGTGACATCGCTGATGCCGTGATCAATGGCCTGGTAGGCGTGCTTGATGGAATACATGCAGCAAAAACGGGAGCAGTGACGGAGGAATCTTTGATCTCGCGAGCCAACACAGAGAACAAACAATAATCTTTCTGGATGGCGGCCGTCTGATGGACAGATAATTTCGCCGGCTGATGGTCCCGCAGAGTTTACCAGGCGCTCGAATTCCAGCGCCGACAAGATATCTGGGTGCGTGCCATAACCATATTCCCTGATTTCGGCAGGGTTAAGCATACTGTAACCGCTAGACAAGATGATTGCGCCTGCATTGACGGTAAGATTGCGATAACGGGGCATATGGAAATCGATCGCTTTCGGCTTGCAGGCAGATATACATTTATCACAGGGCAGGTAATTGGGTGGTGAATTCAGGCACTGTTCGATGTCTATTAGGTAAGTGCCTGGTATTGCCTGGGGGATTGGGGAAAATATCGCCTTTTGTGAACCTAATCCCGCATCGAATTTATTTGCAAGGAGGACCGGACATGCTTCTGTGCAATCTGCACAACGCGTACACTCATCCGTAATAAAACGGCTTCGCTGCCGGATAGAGACGGTAAAATCTCCCGCTTCTCCATGAATCGACTCTACTTCAGCGAGAGAATAGATATCTATGTTGGGGTGTAGATCAACTTCAGACATCTTTGGGGCTTCAATACAAATTGAACAGTCCAGGGTCGGAAAATTCTTATCCAGGACGGCCATGATCCCACCAATAGTTGCTTCCCGCTCAACGATTATGACCCTCGCCCCTGACTCAGCCAAGTCTAATGATGCCTGAATCCCAGCAATGCCTCCACCGATGACCAGGACCAAATCACTCATCATATCGACTCCCCAGCCGTGGCATATTCGTATCCTGAAACTACTGCCTTCAAGTTAATGGTTAGGGTATTAGGTCGAACTGTTGTCTCAACAGCTTTGTTAAGCGAATTCAGGCTGACAATTTCAGATTTTTTAGCAAAGAAACCCAGTATGACCATATTGGCCACTATCCGGACTCCGAGTTTCTCGGCAATATGCGTTGCCCTGATTGATAAGGTATTGCTCTCGTCGGCTGGAGAAACTAAATCAGGGTCGATAATTAACAAGCCCCCAGGTCTTAAGGTCATGTAAAACTTGTTATAGGCCTCCTGTGACATGGCTATCAGATAGTCAGGCCGCTCTACAAATGGGTAAGCGATGGCTCTATCTGAAAGGACGATTGATGAGCTGGATGCGCCCCCCCTTGCCTCCGGCCCATACGATTGTGTCATCACAGCATCTAACCTGTCGTATAAGGCCAGGGCCTTGCCTAATATGTAGCCAGCCAGGCCAATCCCCTGCCCACCGAAGCCAGCAATTCGAATCTCTTTTCTCATATTTCTGGATTGACTTCTACCGGTTTATAAGGAGCTTGATCCCTGTTTACAAAATTTCCAACGTAGATAGGCCGGTCCTCCCGTAGATCGATCACCAGGTCTTCTTTTGGGACCGTATCATTAACCAGTTGACACCGATCCCGGTACTGGTCCATCTCATCTAACCCACCATCGATTCGATTCATTTTCCCAAAGCCAACCGGACAGGGAGCTATTACTTCAATAAATGCAAAGCCGGGCTTTTCGAAAATAGTTAAGATTTCTTGCTTAACCTGGCGGACGTGCAAAGAAGTCCACCTGGAGACATAGTTGGCTCCTGCCGCAGCAAGAAGATAGGGAAGATTAAAAGGTAGTTCCGGGTTGCCATAGGGCGCTGTTGTTCCCCTTGCCCCAAAGGGCGTAGTCGGCCCCACCTGCCCACCCGTCATACCATAATTAAAATTGTTTACACAAATTACCTTTACATCAATGTTGCGACGGGCAGCATGAATGAGATGGTTTCCGCCAATTGCGGCTAAATCACCGTCCCCGCTGAATACAGTTACCTGGAGCTTTGGATTGGCCAGTTTCAAACCAATGGCAAAAGGAATCGCACGACCATGGGTCGTATGGTATGAATCAATTCGCATGTAACCAGCGACCCGGCCTGTGCAGCCAATTCCGGAAACAACCACCTGTTGCTTGATAGGGATCTCTGACTCGAGGATTGCCTGCCCAAAACAGCGCATTACGATGCCAATACCGCAGCCCGGGCACCAGATATGAGGCATCCGGTCAGAGCGAATTACCTCGTCCAAGGGATGGCTGTCAGAATATTCTAGGTCGGCCACCGATTGCCACTTCCTTGATTGCTTTGATGATCGGTTCTGGTGGAATTAAGGCGCCGCCAGCATGGAGTACTTGAGTGACAGGCTTATGAGCGATTCTCTCGACCTCCCTGCTGATCTGGCCAAGATTCAGTTCCGCGACGATAAACTCTACATCATTTGCCAGCTGCTTTATATGTTCTTCAGCAAATGGCCAGAGTGTAATTAGTCTAAGCAGGCCGACTGGTATGCCTACTTCTCGAGCTTGTCTAACAGCTCTTACAGCAGTACGCGCTGTGCACCCATAGGCAACAAGCACTAATTCCGCATCCTCCATCCTGTAAGTTTCAACTCGGATAATATCGGCAGAATTGTGATTGATCTTGTTAACCAGGCGTGTCACAAGATGATGGTGAG
>BTQB01000253.1:0-4365 GCA_036985655.1 Anaerolineae bacterium
TCCCGTTCTGTCAGGATGCCCTTCTCCTGGGCTTTCCGGCTCCAGTATCCTTGGATGTGACGCAATTCTTTCTGGAGTCGTTTCTGCCTGGCTAACAACAACGCGTCCTGAATTAGAGCGCTCAGTGTCTTGCCTTCGGCGCGTGCCATTTGTTCCGCTTCACGAGCGAGCTTCCAAGGAAGATAGATTGTTTTCCTGACAACGGTGCTCATAATTACCGGCTATTATGCCCAAATCGTGCAAAGACCGCACCACCGCGTTTGTCAGGTTGAGTTGTTAGCGCTTCTCTAATGCACGGAGTAATATATTTCTTTATTTAAACTTATCGACGGTTCATTCCAGAAAACATTCTGGAAAGTAGTCCAGATATATATAGTTATGCATTCTAGGGGGACAATGCTCTGTATCTTCTGTAAAGCAGATTCCGCTGCAACGCGCTCAGTCGAGCACATTATTCCGGAATCGCTCGGAAATACTGACCATGTCTTACCGGTCGGGGTTGTTTGTGATGGTTGCAACCAATATTTCGCGCGTAAGGTAGAGCGCCCGTTGCTTGAATCGGGAATGTTCAGACTGCTACGCGCTGACCGTCGTGTCCCTAGCAAGAGGGGAAGAATCCCCACATTTGGACACCACGATCTAGCTGACCTGCCAGATTTCCGTCTGGTGAGCCGGTTTATTGGCAAGGTAGGTTTGGAAGCCTTGGTGCATCGTACCCAGTCGGTGCCAAACTGGAATCAAGAGATTGTTGAAAAAGAAGAACTAGATCCTCTCCGAGATTACGTCCGTTTCAACAAAGGAGATATTTGGCCTGTCCGTTACCGAACACTATATCCCGTCAATGCTACGTTTCACGATAGTACGGATTACTACGAAGTGTTACATGAATACGATTTGCTCTATACATCGAGGCAGGAGCTATACATTATTGTTGCAATATTTGGCGTAGAGTTCGCCTTGAACATCGGCGGGCGTCAGTTGGATGGGTATGATGAATGGTTGCGTACAAATGTGGAGGCTAGCCCTTTGTATGTTGGCAAGAATGCATAACAAGCCCTTCAGCCGACGCGGTACCCGCGCGGCTGAAGGGCGGCGTTAAGCAGCGCTCCCGCCGCCGTTAGATCTTATAGGAAAGTTTTTTGGAAAAGAACAGCCACATTGATCCGAAAGCGGTAGTCAAGAAGCTTCACGAAGAAACCGAACTGGCGATTGCAATGAGGAGAATGAGCGAAAAATTTACGTACGATGAGAGAATCAACGATTCATTTCACGATACGTATGAAGCGCATGGATTTAACTTGGTACAGGCATCGCTTGTCTATGTATTAGCACTTACGCTGATGAGGATTCACGACACCTCAGAGCGATCCGATATTTATTCTTTGCGCAATCTATTTAAAGAGATTTTGCCAACTAGTGAAGAAACCAACCGTCTTGGTGATAGAGCATCACTTTTCGAAGAGGCAAGAAATCAGTATAAACAGCTAAGAGAATCTCACTTGCTGTCACGCACCAAGACTCTAAGAGATCGATTCATCGCTCATGCGGGTATGCTAACGGGTGAAGAGCAATTACCAAAATACCAATATCTAGATGATTTTACGGATAAAACCGTTTCTCTCATGGAGAAACTTAGTATAAGTGTGCTTGACACTCATCCAAGTTACGATGAAGTGGATGATATATGGAAAAAATATGCATCTAAATTTTTCGACTCTCTTATTCAGGGGCAATTGGTTGCTAATACGAAACCTGGTCAAGTGGAGTTATGAGAGATGAGATCTAACAAGGCGCCAAAATTGGACGGCTACGCCGCCGCTTAGCTAAAACGTTGAGCCTGTAGAAAAACCCTGAAATTCATGATTCGGTGAAATATTTATCTTAATAAATCTGAAAGTTACAAAACTCGTTTTTGTGAAAAACGGGTTTTCCTACAGGCTCGTTATCTGCCTAAACGCTAATGGATACAAAGTCATTATCTGGTGAATCTGATATCCGGAGTTTCTCTGTAAGGTCAGACGTAGGCGCCCATGCCGACCCTAATCAGGCTATTGCTCCGGTGGTAGCGCAGGATCTAGAAGGCGGCCAATTCAGATTTGTTGGAACTGCATTTTTCATCATGGTGAACGGTTTAATTGTAACGGCCAAACATATTTTGGATGATGTTCGCGAAGATGGAAAGGTGGTTGGCCCAATTGGTATAATCCATTTCATTGGGAAGAATACATTTTACATTCGCAATATTAAAAAATCATATGAGTACCCCAATTCTGATGTTACGCTCGCATTGCTCGATCAGCCAAGGCATAAGGTTACAGGTGAACCGTTGCTAAATAAGGTGCTGACATTGAATCTCTATGAAGCAAATACTGGTGATCGCGTCTTCACATATGCCTACCCGAAGACGTCCGTAGACATAAAGGAAAAGCAGCATGTGTTCCGTATTGTTCCTTCAATCTACGAAGGAACCCTGGTAACAGAATTCCCTGAGGGTAGGGATTCAACCATGTTGCCAAATCCATGCTGGAAAACTGACATGCACATACATGGAGGTGCTAGCGGTGGTCCTGTTTTTAATGAAAATGGTCATGTGATCGGGATCAATAGCACAAGCTTCCCTGTTGACCCTTCGTGTTCATTTATTTCAACGCTGAATCACATACAGAACCTCAGGGTGCAGGAAGTATCAGTTCCCGACAAGAAACTATCAAATCCAACTGTTCGCGAATTGATTGATGCTGGGTTGATATCGACAGCAGATAACAAATCCTTCGAGAAGGACAAGTGCTAGCGTGCTTGTTTCTCACTTCAATCTACATGGACTCCTGTTAGGTGCTATGAAAATATGAACACGAACATCAAATCACTAATGGTTATCGTTTTTCTCATTCCATCTGGTCAAGGGTTAGCAGCAGACTACACCAACCCCAGCTTTTCTGCTGTGTGCAAAGAATCATCGGCCCGTACGTATATGGCGGCGACAGACTGGAAAGGTAAGGAGGACAAGAATTCGTGGTCAAAGAAGGGAACCGCTTCTCCCGAAGGTTGGGAATTTCGTTATAAGGGCGGTAACAAGATAGAAATCGATGGTAAAGATGTTCCTGTTGTAACTCAGCATGAAGGCGTTATCGTCGCCCTCAGTCATGGAAGTAGCGGAGTCGGTTCTAATGCGTGGTTGTATGCAGTCCACCTTGGCCTTAAGCGAGTTGTTGCGTCTATGGTCAATGGATATGGTCATGCAGACGGAAAGCTATCAGGAATATTAACTACATCCATAGAATTAACTTGCGACTTTAGCAGCAACTAACACATAACGATCGGCTCGAAGAGGGGCAGTAAAATGAGGAAAATACTCTCTACACTTATATTGATAATGGCATTTTCACTCCCAGCCCAAGCTGGAGTGACATTCTTCGGCATGAAGGCTGAAACATGGAACAAGCTTGATAAAGCCGATAAATTTCTGTATGTACAAGGTCTTTTTGATGGGTTGGTTTTCTCAAAATTTAAGATCCACGGAGTTAGAATCTCAACAGAGATTTCCATAGACCAATATATTCATGCAATAGATGACATATATTCTGATTACAGGAACTCTCTAATTCCTGCTCCATTTGTTCTTAAAATCGTAACATTGGAAGTTGATGGGTTACAAAAAGATAAAATGGAATCTGAAATTTTAAATTATAGAAAACGGTTTTCAAATTTGGAATGATGTATAATTGTGGCGTTAAACCTTAATTCCCGTAGGCGCAGCTGAGCAGCCCATCAAAAAATCGAAAAGCGAGCCTCCTGTTCGAGCATTAGCGTTTTTTGCGTCATGCGAGTTAGGCGAGCACCGACGATTTTTTGATGGACCGCGAGGGAATCCCGAGGCGGTGTTTGCCGAGGGGCAAGTCTCCGGGAAGCGTTTCTTTGGGAACTTTCTTGTCGCGACAAGAAAGTTCCTCGCCTTCGGGTGCGAGAACCCGATTTAAATATTGTCGGCGAAGCCGACTCAACGACTAATTACCCTCATCCTCACCTTCTCCCTCCGGGAGAAGGAATTACCTGACCGTCGCCCTCGACGCGAGGTACGCCCCAATAACAATCAACACTCCCCCCACCCACTCTCTTGCCGTGACAATCTCATTCGTCAACAACTGCTGCGACACCGCGCCGGTGACGAGCTCGATGAGCGCGAGCACCACCGAGCGTTGCACGGGCAGGTGGGTCACGCCGTACTGCACGAGCGCGGTCATGAGCAGGATGCCGAACACGCCGAGCGCAACAGCACCGAGAAAGACACCGCCGCTGATCGGGGGCAGCGCGGTGCTGGAAAAGATAATGATCACTATGGTCAGGAGCGTCACCCCGCTGAACACA
>BTQB01000254.1:0-4361 GCA_036985655.1 Anaerolineae bacterium
TTGAACTGTTTTCTCCACGGGTGCTGCGACACTTTCTCCCCGCCATTGTTGGCTGGTGGTTGGCCAGAGAAGCAATAGTCAGATTTAGCATGTCCTTCTATGAGTTACGGGATAGGGAAGCAGCGGTGTCACTACTTCTCCGCTTATCGGGTGATAAAATCCGTCGTGGTCCGGCTGTACAAGTGCCCCAAGGCAGCCTCGATGATATCCGATTAGTTGAACCTCTCATAAAGATCGGGGGACCAGGTTTCATTGTAGTGGATGCTGGTGACGCTGTTGTAACAGAACGAAACGGCCGCTTTTTACGTGTCCTGGGCCCAGGCACACACAGGCTTGGCCGATTCGAGGCGCCGGTCTCGGTGATAGACGTACGACCCCAGGAAAGGACAGCTGATGAAGTCAAAGTAATTACCAGAGATGGCATCGAGATAACGACATCGGTCAGCGTCAGTTTTAAAGTAAGCCCGGGAAGCGAATTACCTTCTCGAGAGCAGCCCTTTCCCTTTGATCATCGTGCCGTTGTCAACGTTGCTTATTCAGATACAAATAGTAACGATGGAATCAAGCACTGGGATTCGGTTCCATTGACCGTGGCAGCAGATCAACTGAAGGCATTGATTGCTGAATACAACCTGGATGATTTTATCTATTCGGAAAGGACAAGCGTTCACTTCCACCAGTTAATTGCCAGCGAGATGGAACGCAGAACTAGAGATATTCTCACCAGGTTTGGGGTGCAGATAATTAGCGCGCGCCTTGGATTGTTAAAGCTGCCTGAGAGGGTTACTGCGGAGCATATTGATTTTTGGCGCTCTGGCTGGGATACTCAGAGGAAGATCCGCGAGGCAGAAGGAGAAGCCAGGGCCGTAGAAGAAAAAGAACTCGCTCGAGCCCAGGCTGAAGCTGTCATGATTGACGCTTTTCTGGAAGGGATTAATAGAGCCAGACAAAGTGGGTTGAGCGTTAACACCAGAGAAATCGTAGCCTTACGCCTAATCGAGGTATTGGAAACATTAGCCCTGCAATCACAGCAGTTAGTAACTTTACCTGAAGGATTGATGCTGATCCTCGGCAACCTTCGTAAACAGTTGATCTTGAACCAAGGAAGTGTTAACCAATCCAGGCATCATCCGATGCGGCCCCAAGAATAAAATCCGGTGAATTGGGATAGTCGAAAAGTGTCAGCTCAACGTGATCAACGCTTAGAGGGCGATATGTTTCTTTTTCGTTACCAGAGGAAATTCTTTTCGCAAATGGTATGAGTCAATCTGTGGATTAGTTCTACCTGATAACCTTAGAGAGGGCAAAACTATGGCTGAGCATGTTCTTGTTATAGGGGCGGCGCTGCTGGATACAAAAGGTAAGCCAGTAGAAGGGCTTGAACCCGGGACATCAAATCCAGCTCGAATTCGGCACACACGAGGTGGAACAGCCAGAAATGTTGCTGAAAATCTCGCTCGCCTTGGCGCTGACATCAACTTAATTTCGGCCGTCGGCAACGATAGAACCGGTCGCCGCCTTCTAGAGGAAACGGCTGGTTCAGGCGTAAACATTGACAACGTTCTTGTTATCGAAGGCGTCAATTCGGGTTCATATATAGCCATACTCGACGGAGATGGATCGCTAGCTGTAGCCCTTGATGATGTTAGCGTAATGGCATCAATCACCCCGAAATACCTGTATAACAAACGAAAACTATTTCGTGATGCCGCTGTGGTTATGATTGATGGTAGTTTAGACCGGGCGACCATGGAAACAGCAGTTCGTTTGGCTGTTCAATATCAAAAACCTCTCGCTGCCGATCCTTCGTCATCCCGATTGGTCTCCAATTTGCGACCATTTCTTCCCCAACTTCACCTGGTCGTGCCCAACGAATCAGAAGCTGCGTCGCTGCTAGGCGTGGATTTTGCTGGCTACGATCCTGATGCAAGTTTGGAAGCAGCTTTGCGGCTCAACCAAGCCGGTGTCAGGACAGCAGTTGTTACTCTATCTGACTATGGACTGGTTTTTGCGACCTCTGAGGAGACAGGATATATTCCTGCTCGCTATAGTGCCATGATAGACAGCACGGGAACGGGAGATGCAGTTACTGCAGCAATAATTTTTGGGATGCTAAACGATTTAAGCCCTATTGAATCGATAAGATTGGGCGCCGCAGCTGCCAGTTTAACATTACAAAGTAGCGATACTGTTGTGCCTGACTTAAGCCTGGATATGCTCTACAGCCATTTGATTGTCTAATCCTCCTTGGTTTAGCAAGGCAAATGATACCTGGTAAAGTTTTACCATGAGCAACTGGCTAGGTCTTTTCCTGGCGTACCTTTATATCTTTGGAATCATTGGTACCGTTGAATTTCTCAGGCGCTGGCGTGGTTACTCCAGTGACTTTACCAGGAAATTTGTTCACATTGGCGTGGGTATGTTGATCTGGATTCTGCCCTTCTTGTTTGATTCCCCATGGCCATTCGTTGCTGCTTGTTTAACCTTTATGGTCATTAACTTGTTCGATTGGCGGTATGGCTTCTTTTCATCAATGACCAGCAGTGACCGGTCTAATTTAGGCACAGTTTACTTTCCTCTGGCTGCGGCCGTTGTGGCCATCATCTTCTGGGATTATCCCCCGTTGATGGTGGCTGCACTGATGCCGTTGACGTGGGGTGACGGCCTGGCAGCAGTGATCGGCCGGTCCTTCGGCCGAAATACCTACACAGTTTTTGGCCACACTCGCAGCATCCAGGGCTCTCTAACATTTTTTATTATGGGGGGAATCTTCACCTGGTTGGCATTATGGGCGCAGCGAGGATCGCCTGAAATATCACCGGTTTCAGCGCTTCTTCCCGCTTCAGTCATCTTACTGGGGACGACCTTGACAGAAGCAATTTCTATCTTCGGCCTGGATAATCTTACCATCACAGCAGTTGCTATCCTGATTCTTAGTCTCTGGCAGTTTTAAGCTGGATCTTCTTACTGATCCTTCGGGGATAGCCGGCATCTTGTGCGCGGGTGTCCTGTGTGAAATTGGTGGGGAGGAGCTTGAAAAAGCCGGAGCGTTTATAATCGTGTCAACAACGGCCGATCTAATCCAATTCCTTCAACAGAACAGGACTCCTTGGACAATTGGCGTACTAATCTCGGGTAGTTAAACTCAGTTATAATACCCGGGCTTCAAAACACGCATTATCGAGCTGATGGAATCTGGCGCAGAAGGGCTGCAACGTGAAGCAGCGGATCAATGTTTGATAAGCGAAAAGTATCAACGGATAGATCGAAAGGGTTCATTAACGTAAATATTGGAGAAGATAGTAGTGTATCGCTATAAGGCCACGCTGATCTCAATTTTCTTAGCCATATTCTTATTACTGGCCATTCTGGTTTTATCGAAAACTGCAACCGCAAAATTAAGTACGGATTCTCAAAAGGTCGCTCAGGCCGGACAAGTAAACGGAAACGAACCTGCTTTTTTGACTGGCCCGAATCAGGGGCAGCCCCTCGATATTGCCCTGGATTATATTAGCGCCAACAAGGATCAGCTTGGGTTAAGTGCCTCTGATATCAGCGACATATTGGTTACCGATCAATACACCAGCAAACATACTGGGGTTACCCATATATATATCCGGCAGCGATATAAGGGAATCGAGATAATAAATGCAAACATTAATATCAATATTGCCAGGGATGGAAGCGTCATAAACCTGGGGAACAGTTTCGTTGCCAATTTGGCAAACAGGGTAAACGACACAGCGCCTAAACTCTATCCAGCTGATGCTGTAGGGCTGGCCGCGGAAAGCGTTGGTCTTTCGCTTACTTCGCCGTTAGTTCCTGAAAAGCAGCCAGTTGGAGAACAAGGATTGCTCTTTAGTGGCGGCGTCTCCTCGGAGCCTATCCCGGTTACATTAGTTTATGAATCGCTGGAAGAGGGCGTTTACCTTGCCTGGAATGTCGAAATATACGAAAAGTCAGGCGATCATTGGTGGAGCACGAGAGTTGATGCAGTTGATGGCGGCATACTATCCCAATTTGATCGAGTCGTTAACGATCAATGGGGCGCGATTCAAAAAGGCGACTTTAAAGAAGTGAAATACCAGAACGAACTTGACATAAATCCGTTCGAAATAAACGCGATTGGCAGTTTAACTGGAACATACCTTGTATATGCGATACCTGATGAAAGCCCTATTCATTCCAGCGGCCGCTCTCTGGAGGTTAATCCCGCCCAACAAACCGCTTCCCCATACGGCTGGCACGATAACGATGGCGTCGAAGGGCCCGAATTCACAAGAACCCGGGGCAATAACGTCTATGCCTATACTGATCTAGACGATAATAATGTTCCTGATTCGGGTTCAAGCCCTGATGGG
>BTQB01000255.1:0-4350 GCA_036985655.1 Anaerolineae bacterium
CCAACCCTAAAAGGCCGCGGCTTAGAACTCGACATCATCGACCAACGACTGCCTCCAGTCGTTGAGCCACTTCATCGCGTCTTCGTACCTGCTGGCTGGCAGCTCCCTATAGGCAGATATTTCATAACGGCGATACAGCTCGCCATAAACGCGACCGTACTCTGACGAACCGCTGCTTTTCGTTAGAATCAGCCCGACAGCACGCACGGCCTGGGAGATTCGGCTTGCTTGCTCCCGCGAGATAAACCGGTCTGGGTCGCTGAGTCTGGCCTCGACGTCTTCCAGACGCCTCTCGTGTTCATCTACCCTGGCTTCAAGGAGAACCTGGCCGCGGGCCAGCCTAGTCAGTGCCTGAAACGTCTTATATGCCTGCACCGCCGGAGAGTCACTCTCCAAGAGTTCTTCAAATGATTGATCTGCGGTCAGCCTTCCCTCTTGGAACGCCTCCCACAACACCTTGGCGGCCTCTTCTTGAAACCTCTCGAGTTTTGGCTTGATATCATCTTTAACCCTGTTGGTATCAATACCGGTGAGCCAGAGGGGAACCAGATCGACTCGCAGCAGCCCAGCAGTTCGCCGGACACCCCCGGGGGTCATGATGACCCCCTAAGCATACCCCTTCTCCAGAACATTTTGTCGGTGAATGCGCTTCCGCTGGCTTCGGTGGTCTAGCTCCAAGGAGTGGCACATGTGTCGGACAGAAACATAAATTTGGCCGTCTTCTGCGCGAACCGCTATAAGCTCGTCATCGTAAAGGACGACTTCCTTCTGCTCAACGATCGCAAGTTTGCCAGCTATAACGCGCAATTCTATCAGGGCGCGCTATCTTGGCCTAATATTTACTTGTGATCCCCCTACTGTGGTAGACACAGATTGCGTTCATAAAGCCAATGCTTGCTGATAATTACTGGCTTCATAATCCAGCGGGCTAGTATCCAAGCCGATTCTCGCCGAAAAATTGCGCCGCCCATTAACTTTGACTAGTTTTTGAACAGAAGAGGGTCATTATGGGGCCACTGCCTTGGTTTAACAGGTTAATCAACAAGGTCTCAGCTGATCTACCGGACAATATGTCAGAGGTGGAGATAAAGGAGCTTATGGCCAAGGGGGCCGAAGTAGACATCAGCGAGGTCGTTTCGCAGATCCTTGCCGATAATTCCGGGGGGTTGGTTGAAGTAAGCCCAGCAGACTGATATCAACAAATAGGGGACAATGACCTGCTATCTATCCCTTCTCAGCTTGCCGTGGAGGGTAACCACCAGATGCCGCCGGCCGCCGTAGTTTCGATGTTCACAGAGGTAGACCCCCTGCCATGTGCCCAGGTAGAAGCGGCCGTCTTTTATGGGCACGGTTACTGATGCCCCCAGAAGTACAGCTTTAATATGAGCCGGCATGTCATCAGATCCTTCCATTGTATGCCGGTAATAGGAGGCGCCCTCAGGCGCCAATTGGTTGAAGTGCCGTTCCAGATCGCTACGTACCGTCGGATCGGCATTTTCGTTTAAAGCCAATGATGCCGATGTATGTTGAATGAAGATATGGGCCAGGCCAATTTCATAATCCTTCAGTTCCGGCAGCTGGGAGCGGATCTCATCTGTTATCAGGTGAAAGCCACGATTCTTGGCGCTCAATGCTATTTGCTTCTGTATCCAACTCATCAAATTACCTTATATTTATCGATCTATCGGAGATTCATACTGCTTTTAAGGGATCCTACCCCCTGGAAGCCCGAAGGCCAACAGCACCCACAGCCGGATGCTGGGAAAATGGAAGTCTTGTAATCTTGATACTCGGACTGCCACTTCCCTTACAGCTGAAATCCCCGAGGTATAGAAAATTCATGAAACTGTTGGGGTTGGATAGTTTTGGCCGACCAATTAAGCGACCCGTTTAAGGGGCCCCCTTAGAAGGGCCACCTATAAGCGCCGCTTCATCCTGGAAAGTGGTATTATCTGGTTCAGAATTGGATAATGATGTTAACTTGTTATCATCCTTTAACTTTATTATGATGCTAAGGTTCTTATCAATTCGGCAAAGGCGCCGATAATTGTTCCAATCACCGGCCGTGTGAACAGAAAGATCTATGAAAATCGCTATTACTGCAGACCTTCATTTAACATCTCGATACCAACATCCTGAGCGCTTCCAGACTTTGGAGAATATCTTCATCAGCCTGGCACAGAACAAGGTTGATACTTTAATTATTGCCGGTGACTTATTTGATTCCTCACTGAAGAATCCAACCGAGTTTGAAGCCCTGTGCCAACAGGAGAGATTTCATGATCTGAATCTGTTCCTGATACCCGGCAATCATGATCCGACAATAAGTGATGCTGATTTTACACTGCCCAATTTAAGGGTCATCTCGGAGCCAGGGATAGTAAGCCTTGATGAAGATGCCTATCCATTTCTCTTTATCCCCTACCAGGAACACAAAACCATGGGGGAGATTCTGGCCAATTTCCACGACCGGCTAACACCAGATAGATGGAACCTTGTCGGTCATGGTGATTGGTCCTCGCTTCTCCAGCCTAACGCATACGAACCTGGCGTTTATATGCCCTTGACCCGCGCAGATATTGATACCTACCGGCCCGCCGCAGTATTCCTGGGCCATATTCACAGCCCTCTGGACCATCCTCCCGTTTACTATCCTGGCTCTCCATGTGGGCTAAACATCACCGAAACGGGCAAAAGGCGTATCCTGCTTTATGATACAGAGGATAGGCAAGTTGAAGCCCTGACTGTTGATAATCCGGTAATTTATTTCAACGAGACACTTCTCATCGTTCCTGTAGCAGACGAAAGCAAATATCTACGCGAAGAAGTGAGGAAGCGGATAAGATCCTGGGATTTAGGACCAGGCGACAAGGACAAAGTTTTGTTGAGGGTGAATGTTAAAGGTTTTTCAGCAGATCGCAGTAGATTGATGGCCCTCCTGAAGGAGGAATTTAAGGATTATGCTTTCCATGACAGCGGCGACCCTGATTTAACCTCGGTTTCGATTTCTGAGGATAGCGAGCTCAACACCATGGCAGCTTCCGTAAAAGACCGGATCATGGCTCTCAAGTGGCCGTCAAACAGTGAAGAACCATCCAAGGATGAGATTATCTTTGATGCCTTGAAGGTTATATACGGAGAATAAATATGGCGGTTTTTATCGACAGAATTACTGTTGAAAGCCTTGGACCAATTACAAAAGTTGATCTAGAACTCGGATCATTTAACTTGATTTACGGCCACAATGAAAAGGGTAAGACGCTCTTGGTGGAGTTTATTTTACGCTCCTTATTTAAGGATCTGTCGGATTGGGTGCTTAGGCCAGCGATAGGCCGTGGCCATGTAATTGTCAGCGGCCTTGGCGGCGACCAAATTGCCTTTACACCGACATCTATCCGAAAAATAGACTCTTTTTTAGAAACAACTTTACCTGGGTTGCCGCCCAAAATGAGCCGGCTGTTGGTGATCAAAGGTGCAGAGTTAGGTATGGATGACTCTGTACATGGTGGCGTGGATAAGAATGTTATTCGGGGTTACCTCTCCGGGCAGCCCACTATTGATGCCATTTTGGGCAAGATCCCCATTACAGTTCAGAAAGCAACTATCGAGAATGGCATTATTAAAGGCAACAATCAAGGCGACATCAAAAGGCTACGCAAGGCTCAATCTAAGAAAAGAAGGCTTGACGAACTCTTTGATGAACTTGACCGTTTATACTCGAAAGGACGGATCCAGGAGCTACGGGAGAATCAACAGCAGTTAATTGAGGAAAAGAATGAACTGTTAAAGGCAAAGAGGAATCAGGCTTATCTATACGATAGGCGCAAGAGTGAGCTTCAGACTGAATTGGCTCTTATTCCCGAGGAGCTGCTTCAAAACACCCGAAACGAGATCAGCGCCTATCGATTGATCGAGGAGCAGATCAAATCCAAAGAACAAGAACTGGAAGTCTTAGGTTCAATTGATGACGACTACCGGTGGTTGGGAGAGGCCATTGATCAGTATGAGCAGCGCTTTGAGGTGGATCATTTTGAACCAAGAAGGATCTTTCTCATTCTGACGATTCTTTTCCTTGTCGGCGCCCTGGCAACCGGCCTCTATGGAATAGCCATATTACCAGGGGTATTGGTGCTGCTTGCTATGGCGCCTGGCTGGCTGTATATCCGCCAGCTCCGCAGTTTCGTGGTTAGCGCGCCCTCTCAAGAAGAAAAACAGAAACTGGAAGCTGAATTTCAGCGTCGATTTGACGAACCGCTAACTGGAATGCCGCTTATGCAAGAAAATAAGAAGCGGCTCGTAGAACTTTACTATCGATCCCAAGAATTGAGCAATGGCATTCAGGACGGTTAT
>BTQB01000256.1:0-4326 GCA_036985655.1 Anaerolineae bacterium
AGATATTCGCCAGATAGTTGATCTAAATCTGGCAGAAGTAAATGAACGCCTTATTAATCACGAGCTAGCGATAGAAACCACGCTAGAGGCAAAGAATTGGCTGGTCGATCATGGCTATGATCGTGAATTTGGCGCCAGGCCTCTTCGTCGTCTAATTCAATCATCAGTTGAGGATAAACTCTCTGATGCTGTTCTCGCCGGGAGCTTTGGCCCTGGAGATATTATCCTGGTTGATGCTGAGGATGATGAGATTATCCTTCAGGCGGTGCCATCTGACGAAGGTGACGAGTCTGAGGTAGTGGAAGAAGAAGTGCTGCCTGCTTCCTGATAGCTGCCTCAACAGCTAAAACATTGGTTTATAGAGTGATCGAAGCCCGCTTAAAGCGGGTTTTTTTATGGAATGAGAAGTTTTTGCCCTTCTTCGATATGGTCGATATCAATCAAATCATTAGCCGCAGCCAGCTCATCAATTGTTACATCAAACAGCTCAGCAATTTCACCCAATGTATCACCAGGTTGAACTATGTAGTAGATGGATTCTCCTGCAGGTTCAGATCGGACAGTGGTTGGCGTTAGAGGCAGCTGTGTTGGTCGCATTGTTGGTTCAACCGTCCAAGTAGGAGGTAAAGGAGTCATTACAGCTGGACGTGGTGAGTCTTTTTCCAGGTCTATCTCGATGTTTGATGCCGTCACTGATGGGCCAATTATCAATGCAGGTACAGGGGTTAGGGTTGGAGAAGTCGATCTTTCCCCCATGCAGCCGCTGATGACAATCGATAAACCAAGAACCATTCCAAGATAAATAAATCTCCAATGAAAGAACCAGGCTTTAATCTTTGATGCCATCCAGCCCACACACCGTCTCACCACTGTTATTTTTCCCCACTCTGGTTGCCGCCACGGATAAACCAATGAATATCCAAAATATAGTTACAGTGAATTGAAAGTCGATATTAAATAAATAGTGATCAAATATTCCAACCACTAGTCCCCCTAATAGAGCGGCATGTAGACCTAGCCAGATCGAGTCAGTCCGGTCGTTTCTCCTGAAGTACCGGCGATTAATATAGGCATATCCAAAAACCGTCATCACCAGGCTAAAGAACGCTATCAATCCAACCAATCCCATCTGCTGCCCTATGGTGAGGTAAACATTAGCCACGCCAAGATAGAGATCGATATCGGGCGAGCCAGCAAAACCAACCCCGAAAATTGGATAACGACCGATTAAAGCTATAGCATCCCGGTATTCACCAAAACGCATTTGGGTGGCCAGATCTTGTCCCTGAAAACCTTCAAGGAAGCGGGCTATATAATCCTGGGTAATCGGCAGAAGTAAAAACAGAAAGATGATTAGCAGCATGTAGGGAATCAGCTTTCTGTAACGGGCGATAGCAATCAATAAAAGGCCAAAGAAAAATCCAACCATGGCTCCGCGGGAAAAGGTCAGCACCAGGGCTATAAGAATTAATCCAAAAGCGGTCACCGTGATCCGCCGGCCCAACAAGGGTTTCCGTGATACAACCTGGGCGCCTACTAAAGCTCCTACCAGGAGTAACATACCACCGAGAGCGTTGGGATCCACAGATGTGCCGATGGCTCGCTCTGCTAGCTCCGGATTATCTTCAATGTAGCGAAGGACCTGTCCACCGGGATAGCCGACTCGTTGAAGAACATTTAGGATGTCGTTGGCAGCTAAATCTGGAAGCAGCCAAATGAAAATGGCGACAGCCGCGGTTGCAGTTCCACCCAGGATGATCACTTTCACTAATCGTTCAATTCGACCCCAATCAGTGAAGTAATCAATGATAACCAGAACAAAGCCAATGCTGATTAGAAGTTCTGCAAAATGACGCAGTAGATTCGCCGTCAGAGGACCATTAGCCAAGCCAAAGATGAAGCTAAATATCGTGACGATGATAAAAATTATCAGTGGAACAGTAATAACCGATGTAACGATCTCTCTACTTTGCCCTATAACGAGACGCAAGATCCAGATGCCAACAGTAGCCCCTATAATTATGTCAAGTAAAGTTGGGGTAAGACCAATATCTACCGGTATGGTCGCAAATGGAAGAAGGCACACGACCAGGATTACTCCCCAAAAGCCGATCTCGATATCTCTTAGGACGACGCCAGCGGCTATCAAGGCCAAAATTACCGCTGCACCAGCTATTGGCCCTCCAAAAGCTAACAGCAGGCCCCCAATTACAGCAGCCACTCCAACGAGAATCCCCAGTCCCCAGCTAGAACGTGTTGGTCTGATAAGGCCAATAGTTTCGGAATCTCGAGAGCTAGTCATTGATAATAAATCGCAGGTTCGATTACAGGAATACAGAAAACGAAAAAGTGGTTAAATAAGCATTTGCTGCTCCATTTTTCATTACAATTATTGTGTCCGAGTCCCAATCTTTAAACAATACCCGTTTAATCTATTCCACCAATATGTTCGTTAATTCCAGAAAATCGTCTGTCAGCCTTCCATCTCCTGTTATCAGCTGCAGCCGGTCAAAGCTGGTCTCGTCAGGCCGCGTATAGAGGCCAATTATTATCGGATACAGCTTCGCAGGTGTTAGATCGTCTAGGATTAGAGGTAGTTCAACCAGTTGGACTTCATCCTCTCCCCAAGTTGAGGTTTCCTGGAGCAGGTCGTTGCTAGCCCACCGCGTGGTATCATCATCGACAACCTGGGCAAAAAATGTGTAGTCCTCATCCAATTTCGTATAGGGTCGCCAATATAACTTTAAGAACACTTCACCACCCGAATCCACCCGTCTTGGGCTTATGTCAAAGCCAACGAGTTCCAATTGATTCTCAAAATTGAAACTAACTGGGTTGGGGAATTGGCCAGGGGCCGCCTCTAAAGAAATGGCGCCGAGTAAAATATTATCTTGGCCGGATTCGGTCAGCAATCTCTCCCCCGTTTCAAAGTCGTAGAGGCCGGTAATTAGCTCAAGTTCGGCCGGGGCAACAGCGCTTTCAGGAACCTTTAGAACATACTTGTTTGATACTGAATCGCCAGGTGAAAGAAGACTTGTCGGCCGCAGCCCCTGGTGATGATACATATCTCTCTGGGCAATCGGCCGACCAATTACTGGATCATTCAAGTGAACAAAAACGCTCCAATCTCGATCTGTTTCACTGATCACCTCCCAGGTAATAACCACTTCAAGTTCATCCCCGGGGAAAAGAGGACCAGTTTCCATGGTGAAGTTCTTGGTTCGAATGATCCCCCCAAGCTCAACTTCAACCGGTTCAGAATCCCCAGCAATTTCCTGATTTGTAGGCTGGTAGGCTGGACGGATCCAAATAAATGGCGCAAGTGCAGCAATGACAAACATGAATGATCCCAAGAGGGTTGTTGCCACGGTCGCCGGCTTTTTTGGCAGCCAGCCTACAAGGCCAATAATCATCAATGTGCTCAGGGCCGATATAGCAGAAAACACGAGCCTGCCCTGAGAGGACCAGGTGATTGTCGCCCAACGAATCAATCCAATCACCACGGCTGCCACCCAAAGCGAGCACAACACAATAGTAAAGTAATCCTCAACAAACTTGAATGCCAGGTTGATCCAGGCGCCAATTCGCCGTGGCGCCTGCACACCTGGGAGCCAACTTCTAACTTGAATGATGGCATAAGCGATTAATCCGATGGAAGCCAGGATAGCAACGACATTTAGCACTCGATAGACCCACTCAGACATGGGTACATTCAAGCCGCCAAACAACCCCCAATAGGAGATCATGAACCCCCAGCTCTCATCCCAAAGCTGTCCTAGAGATGCCGGTGTTTGCCTGCGACCTAAGACGGCAATAAACGCATTCCAACCGCTCCAATCATCATAAAGTTGGATGTTGCGATAATACCACCAGCCAGCGACCAATATCACCGGGCCTATCACAAGCAGATAATGGCCTGCACTCTGCCACAATAAGGGACCTAAACTTTGTCTCGACAGCGACCTTCCATTCGCTCGCCAGCGATTTATCAGAATCGGTCCAATTGCCAGGAGGATCAGGCCTAAGGCAGACATTTTTGTTAGGACGCCGAGACCAATTATGAATCCGAGAAGCAATAGATTGGCGTATTGGCGCCAGCCTTCATAATCGTTTGTGCCCACCTGGATCATGATGAGCAGCGCCAGCGAAGCTAAAGTAATAACCAGGTTGTCATTATTTACAGCGCCGCTAATAAAGATAAACATCGGCAGGAAGGCATTAACCGCGGCCGCCCCCAAAACTATTTCCTTTCGATCTGGAGCGGCCGTCTTGGCGATGCGGTAGGTTAAGTATATGGTCAATGTTCCCAGCGACAGGGAGAAAAGG
>BTQB01000257.1:0-4315 GCA_036985655.1 Anaerolineae bacterium
AAAGAACTTAACAAGTAATCTGAATATAGGTCGAGGATTTTCTGATTCATAGTTTATCTCCACGACCTTAATTATAATCTTATGTCTACTTACCTGCTATGTTAGTGCGTAACATCAGTTAATAAAAGCGAAAATATTTTCAACCAGTTTCCCAATGAGCACAAATTGAGAGCATCCAGGGACTGACGTGCGCTGAATCGCTGCCAAAGCGGAGATTTGTTGAAAAGTCCCGAAGCCGGGGCTTTCATTAACCGGGATACTTCTCCCCCAACAGGCTATACACCAAGATCGAATCCCCGACCCAAGTGTAGGGGCCGCACCGCTTTAGCAAATACCTTGCCTTGCTTCCACCTTTACCCTCTACCACCGATCACGATTTCATCCCGAGTTGCTCCACCAATATTTCTACGGGGTTTCGAAGAAAGCTCGCCTAACGCCACAGATGGTATTACATGAGAATAATGCATCCATCCCAATTTCCCATCATCGGTTTTTACTCGACACCACCCACTCTTTAGCCCCAAGACAGATATTCGATGTCCTCTTTTTAAATGAGCTAACTTTCGTGAAAAAAACTTTCTCTCTGAGAATACAGATGCTGAAAAGGTGATGATTTTCAACTTTCCGCTTTTCTTGAAATCCTCCACGATTTTAGGAATAGAAAGTTTCGGTTTTCGTTTTGCTTTATAATACCGCTTCTTCATGCTTTCAAGTTCGCTTATCAGGGTAGTCAGGCTAGCACCTGCCAGCTCATCGGCTCGTTGTATCGTAGGCACTCCCTTTGCTCGCTTCGAGATCAAATTCGCAACAGCCCTGTTTCCGACCAACCTCTGGAGATGAAGAATATTATTAACATTGAGCTGGACTTGCCCAAGGCGAAACCCTCCTTGTGCTATCGCCCTTAATTGGTCGGTATCAGGCCAAGAGGAGGGGGGGCGCTGCGAACTCCCAAACTTCCTCTTTGGCCTCCTCTTCTTAAAATCGTTCGAGGCCATTAATTGACAGTATAGTGAGCGTCGATTTCTAATGTCAAGATTGTGAAAAAAAAACGAAGATTAGAGCAATAGATTGCATCAACTGGCTGCGCTTTATCTCGTCTCAGCATTGCGCAAGGTTTATAAGTAGGGATATTTCATAATCATGCTTAGCTCTAAAAGTATTTTTCCCCCACAAAACTATACATCAATCCCGAATCCCCGCCCCAGGCGGATTGATTGCACTGCCGGCAGCGGGTCTGATGCCCGCCTGTCACGGTCTCCGGGGGCTTCTTTACAATACACTATAAGCCATGTTACAGTGTATATAGGCCGATTTTTCCGGATCACATGGGGAGTTAAAATGATATTGACTCGGTATGCTAAAATGATGACAGGTAGGTAGCGTACAGGCGCCAAGATGAGAGACCAACAATGTTAGTACGGCTCTTGTTTATTTGGCTTACAATCCTATTGTTGAGCACCGCTTGTAGGGTAGATCCTAGTGCTCTGAACTACTACCCATAATGCGGAATTGCCCACGACAAGAACGAAGACCTGGAACAGGCCCTTGCCGAGTATGACGCTGCCATAGAGTTAGCTCCTGATTCCTCGGTGGCTTACTATAATCGGGGCCTGGCCTACTCCGACCATGGCGATCTGGATCTGGCAATTGCCGACTATGATCGAGCCATAGAGCTAGATCCTGAATTTACCCCGTTCTACTAAAGACGGGGCCAGACCTACGTCGATAAAGATGAGCTGGATCGGGCCATTGTCGAGTATACCCTCGCCATATGGACAGATCCTGAATTTGCTCCGGTCTACTTCAACCGGGGTTAAGCTTACATGGACAAACGCGATCTGGATCTGGGCTTTACCTATATACTACAGGGCCGTGAGCTATATGATCCTGAAGATCTTATGGATCGGATCATTGCCGACTATAAAAGGACATTAACGTTAAAGCCTGATGATCATACGACATACTTTCGGCGGGCCGACGCTTACTTAGACCTCAGCGACGCGGATCGCGCCATTGCTGATTTTGATCGGGCAAATCAGTTATATCCTGATTTTGCAGCGTACTACTATAAACGGGGCTTGGCCTACAGACTCAACTTAGACCGGGATCGAGCTATCGCCGATTTCCACGATGTTGTGCGTCTTAGTGGAGATGCTGACTTTCGGCAGCTTGCTAAAGACCAATTAGAGCACCTGGACGCGACCCTTTAACTGGGGATATGCAAATTTTGAGCGCTTACCTGCATTACCCGCAGTATCAAGTTGGATTGGGCACCCCCAAACCCAAACGATTATACTTGCGCCAGATGGGTAAGAGCTTATTTGGTAATCCTCAGAATGTAAAAGGAGGACGAGAGCTGACTTACCAGTCGCTCCAGTTGCACCGATCGATTGCTAACAGTCCTATTTCATGCCCTTTTCCCCCAGCAAGCTATACATCAGCCTCGAATCGCCAGCTCGCAGACAATCGCACAAAGTCGCCATATTAGCGCAGAGGTTCCATGCTATATTGTTTTGAGGAGCGCGGCACTATGGAGTCTTGGGCCGATTGGTGGCTTACTGCATCGCAGACCGAATCATGCGCTGGATGAAAAACCATGTTTGGAAAGAAAAAGCTTTTAATGTAGAGATCGGATTGCTGGTGATGCACAGCAGAAATGTGTCCTCATGGCGCTAACTCTGTATGCTGTCGAATGCCTTGGGGCTGCTTGCCGGACCTGGCTGTCACGGCCAGCTATTTCGCACCTCTGTAAGCTTGGTTAGGGGCAGGCATTTCAAAGGGAGCAGTATGTTACATCGGCGATGTGTTTCTTGAACCGCTTACAAGTGCTGTTGTAAAAGGATAAATTGGTAATGGCGAACGGAGATCGAAGAGGGCTCTGGTTTTGGGACACGATTTATCGTGACAATCTCCTGGAAGATGCAGATGAGCGCTGAAGTAATAGTACCAGACCAAAGAAACTCAACAACTCGATGAAAACGGAAACCTATATGGTAAAGAAACGAATCGGATTTCCAGACTCAGGCGAAAATTAGGTGACCATTATGGATGAGAATGATGACATTAAAAGCGAAGATCTCGATCTATCGCGGCGGAAAGCTCCACTGCCTTCATCTCTACAACTTAAACCCCTAAGCGTAGAAAAGGGGGGCTTTTGGCGAAGGTACTTCGCGTATACTATTGACTGGTTCATTCTAGGGATTATTTACTGGTTCTTCTCTAGCTTTTTTGGTGGTGAAGGGGCTTCAGATTGGCGAGATATAATGCTGTCCATCCTGGGTATCTTAATACCCGCCGTCTACTTCGTCTGGCCGTATTCGAGAGGCGGCCAAACAATAGGAAAGAGGATTCTCGGACTCCGAGTCGTTTCCATCGATGGTTCTCCGCTAACATGGCGTAAGGGCATCAGCCGAACTGTCGGCTACATACCCAGTTCTCTCGCCTTCTACATAGGTTTTCTTTGGGCCATATGGGACGCTGACAAGCAGGCCTGGCAAGATAAATTGGCTGGGACACTTGTGCTTCGGGCATCATTTTCGAGCGAAAAGCTTCCGGATTACATCGAACCAGCAGAAGCCAGGCGAAGGCAAAAAAGATGGCTGCTCGGTCTGGGAATACCAACCATGTTGATAATTGCTACTGGCGTAATCGTGTATGCCGTGCTCATTCAGAGCGGTCTATCTGAAGTAAGTGGGATGGGAGCTTGGCCTGCTGCTGAGGCCTTACCAGAAGATGTTGTTGATGTAGATTTGTCACATCTGGGCCTTGAATTATCTCAAGTAATAGATTCGCGTGAGGAGGGAAGGTGGGAAGATGGTCAGTATGACAGGGGCGTGCTGGTTTTATTCGAATCTGGTGGGAAAGATGCCGTCTATATTTGGGCTCTGAGGTATGGAGACACGAGTGTTGCTGAGGGTGACTTTGCTTCATTAATCGGCTGGACAGAACAAAATTGTAGATCCTACACTTTGCGAACCGTTGAAGGCAGCGGTATCGTCAATTGCAGTTATCAAGACGGTTACGATAGAGCACTTCGAAACCAGAATTGGATATTGAATATTTTGGCTTTGAACGGGGGTGGCTCCAACCCAGAAAATATGATTGATCAGGTTCTTGCTTCTATTTCAGCCCACTGGGAAAAATCCCCAGAATTTGATGATGCAGACTCTTAGGAAGGTTAACGAGAAACAACCCCCGAATCGAAGATTTACGAAGTGGCTGACAGTATATATTAAGCCCAATAAGAATAATCCACGCCCGAGGCGTAAGGGTAAGGACATACGGAGACTAAGCGGAAATGGCCACGAAAATAACT
>BTQB01000258.1:0-4297 GCA_036985655.1 Anaerolineae bacterium
CAGTAGGTAATTTAGAGCCTTATGATCCAAGGTCGCGATAATTAGATGCTTGCACCGGCCGATCAGTCGAAAATAATATAAAGCATTTTTACAGCAATAATGCCCTTTTTAAAAAGCTGAAGAAGGATCGACCAATTTTGGGTCTTTTGCGAGATATACAGTTGATCCCGTGCGGGCAGATTCATATAGGGCTAAGATCGTTTGAATGTGGTCGCGGGTCTCTTCTAATGAGATGTAAGTCATCCAGCCATCTAAAATAGCGGAGTGCATATCCTTGATCTCTGCAAGGTAGTGATCCTTATGAATAGCTGTCGGATAGTGGGGTTCACCGTCAGCCGGGAAATAAACCAACGATTGACCAGTATCCATATCGACGAAGGGCTGGTGAATCTCCAACCGACCCTCCGTGCCCATTATTTCAAAGAAGGTGTGATATGGGGTGCGAAAAGATGACGAAAATAGGGCCATCTTGCCGCTGCTGTAACCCATTTGACCAGAGAAGACCATGTCGACGCCGGTGTCACCCAGGCACTGATCGCCGTGGACCCATTCAGGCGCCTCGCCCATCAAATATTGGGCATAGCTCACAGGATAAATGCCGAGGTCCCAGAGACAACCGCCACCCATTTCAGGAACTAATCGAATGTTATCTGGATCATCTAGTTTAAAGTTAAATGTACCTTGCACGACGGTAATATCACCAAGCCGGCCGCTGGCTACCCACTCGCCCACCATCTTGGTTTGCGGATGGTGGCGGTACATAAAGGCTTCAGCCACGACCAGGCCCGTCTCTTTAGATTTCTGAATTACTTGATCTACCTCTTCTAAGGTGATGGCAAAGGGTTTTTCGCAAAGGACATGCTTTCCTGCTTCAAGCGCTTTAATAGTCCACGGAGCATGTAAATGGTTTGGCAGGCCGATGTATACCGCGTCGATAGCATCTGATGCTAACATCTCCTCGTAGCCGCCGAAGGAATCAGGTATTCTCCGTTCGGCCGCATAAGCTACAGCCAACCCCTTGGACCGGCTGGCAACAGCAGCCAGTGAACCCCTATATGATTCGTTTATAGCGGGGATCAGTTTTTTGTTGATATTGGCAGTTGACAGCAATCCCCAACGAACATGGTCCATGTTGAACTCCTTTTTGTATCATTGAGCGTTTTTAAAGTTACCTGAATTATGACGTATTTTGAATATCTCCAAATGATTACTTTCTTACTAATTTTAGTCAATTTAAAGGTTTGTGGGCAGTAACCATATCATAATCCAATTCCCATAAGCGCGTCTCTATTTTTTCAAAGCCTATCCCGGCTAGCATGGCTTCTAATTCTTCAATGGATTGATAGCGAGTAAGGAATAATCGACCACTGAATCCACGGCGGCGGCTGGTCATCAGAAAGGCCCCGGGCTTCATAACTCGAAGCATCTCGATTAAGGCTTTATTAGCGGATGGGAAAAATTCAAGAGATTCCAGACAAGTTACAGCGTTAAACTGGCTGCTGGCAAAAGGGAGCGAGTCAGCTATTTGTTGGACTAGCACAACCTGGCCGGAATTGGCCCCGACTCTTGCCAGGTTCTGGCGAGCCTGGGCCAACATCTTTTTTGCTGGATCCAGCCCAATAATTAAGCCATTGAAATCAGGTTCATTGATCAGATCGACGGGAACCCGGCCGCTGCCAGTAGCAATATCCAAGAGAAGCGGCTTGTTTATTTCCTTTAGAGCCCGGTTTAGCGGCGCAGCAATGAAGTGGCGCTCGTCTTCGGAATCGAACTGTTTTATTTTATCGTAACGGTGAGCAGTTATATCATAGAGCCAAACGACTGTCCGCCGGCCTAGAAAGGCCCCTTCGGTTGTGACAAGCAGCCAATATATAATAGCGGACAGGAGGAGGATTATCGAAATAGTCAGGAATAGAAGCACGTAGGTGGAATATCGCTAATATGATCCGGCCGGAATATTTTTTGAGGATGATATGATAGCCTATACAGAAAATTACGGTAGCGTCATTATAAATAAATGACCTTCACAAACGAGGATTTGACCCAACTGCAAGCAAGGGTCGAATAACTAAGCAAATGGGAGGGCTGATGGATCTCTCGCTTCGCTCGAGATGACAGATACATCTTGCCTGTCTTCTCCATACTTTAGGCGCCATTTCCTGGGTGAAACCTGAGGTGACTCAGCGTCTCGAGGTAATCAGCCAGACCTTTCCTGAGTAGATCAGGTCATTCTTATTGATAGGGTGATGAATCCCCATTAATACCTCCCGATAGCATTTTACACCCAAAGTAGTCCCATCTTGATTGTATAAACAGAATTAAGAAAATGGCCTTGCCGAACTGGCAAGGCCATCGATTAACCTGGGTCAATAGACAACTGTAGATCAACTATTAACGAGCGGAAGAACCACGTCAACACCGATCATAATCTGGAAATTTATCATATCGTCATCAGGATCGGCTTCCGGGCCATCTGAATTAATCTTGAGACTTGATTTATACACGGTACCCAAAGGGTCTTTGGGGATCGACAGTTGAAGTTCGAAACTGCCCCCCTCTGTCAGGGCAAGATCGCCAAAATCCCATACGATCTTACTGCCGTTTACCGTCGGAGTTATAGTGGAACTATCGCCAATGTAGGACAGGTCCGAATCAAGCGTCAAGGTCAGGACAGTATTTCCTGCAATTGTCATCCCATAGTTGTTGTAATTAATGAGAATGGTTTGCACTGTTCCTGCGTAGGCTTTAACAGTGGAAAGTGGCGCTTTAACCCACACGTCGACTTCCGCACTGGTCGGTGCGATATCATCATCCTGCTCTTTGTCTACATCAATCACTTCTGAAGATTTGGGCAACTGAATATCAGCTCCTGGGGCGCCTATCGCGCCGCCGGAATACACCAGGTTGAGCCAGTCGTTCTGACTAGTCAAGGTACCCTTAGACGTATTATTGTTCCACCAAACACCCTGGTTGATATTGGCGCTAACGCCGCTATCGGTTTCGTCGCCGTCACAATTCCAATCTACCTTAGCAGCGTCCCAATCGAGTTTCATATTGTCCTGGCCGCAAAAATAGCGTGTACCCAAGGTCTGGGTGATTGTGCTTGGTATATTGATGCCCTTGGTCTCATTGAGATTGGTCTCGTTGAGGTTGGATAAATCGTAACGGGAGTAGTCAAAATTCCCCTGGGTTGAGTCGATGGGCAACCCGCGTGTCTGGAAAGCATAATTCATCACGCTCAGATAGTTGGGTTTCCACAGAGTGTGATCTTCACCCCCATGCTTGAGTCCCAGGTTGTGGCCGAGCTCGTGCATAAAGGTGCCAGCCTGCTGGTCCTCGGTTCCCGTTTGGCCGTTCCATCCTCCCAGGCTGACGATGAAATCGCTGGCCCCATCTCCGAAGGTGGTCCCACTGCCGTTTCGAGAGATGCCGCTGGTGCCAGATTTGCTACTGCACAAACTGTGCCCCCAAACATTGTAATGGAATATTGCCTCACGCTCTTCGTCGAAATTAGCGTTCTTGATGGTATCGAAGCCGCTCCAACTGAACCCCGATGCGCCGCAGGTGGAAATATTGGCGCTGTGAGCTAGCTCATCACCACCGCTGAGAGCGCCCCAGGTAGCAGCAGATCCCCAAGTCAAAGGCGAGTTGGGGCCGTAATCAACGTGTAGGTGAATGCCATCCACACCATCAGGATTGCTAACAGGTGCGTTGTCGAAAGCGTCGACGATCTCTTGAATTGCGTCTGGATCCGGGGCATGATTATGGGAAGGGTTGCCCGTGTTACCCATCCAATCTATCTCGACAAAAATATCCTTGTGTTGGGGGTCAGCTCCCATTGCGGGTAGGTCCACAAACTTTCCGTCGATGGTCAGTCCATTAATCTCCCAGTCGTCAAGTAAGCCATCCCCATCGGTATCAACGGCCGCGCCACCCGCACAAGATGCATCCTGGCTCCAGAAAAAACGATCCAGGAAGACAGCTGAATCATAAATCGAGTCTCCTAAATCCTGGATAGAAATGTAGACATTAACGTTGGAATTTGGGGTCACACTGGCGCTAGCGCGCAGATTTGGGGTGGAACCATCGTAAGTCGTGCCGGTATTTGCCGACACGCCGAAGACGGTGTTGACGGAAATAACGGCGTTCTGGGTGTCGAAAGCGAAGTTGCCTGGAGCATTAACAGTGAATGATAAGCCGTCGCTTTCCACAGTAAGATTGGAATTATTCAACTGGGCGGTGAATGTGTCGTTAAATGGGGAGCCGACGAATTCGGGGAACTCTTCTGAATAAAAGG
>BTQB01000259.1:0-4261 GCA_036985655.1 Anaerolineae bacterium
TAAGAAAGATTACGCCAATTTCTATCGCTAACATTAAGCCCTATCTGGCCCTATCAGCCGGCATTCTATGTCTGGGTTTTTCAGGAATATTTGTTAGTCTGGCTAATGCGCCAGGTACAGTAACCGGATTCTATCGGATGGGAATTGCTGCTATTGTTTTGGCAGTTCCTTTCTTAATCCGTAGACGTAGCTCAGCAGCGCTTCCGCGGAAGGAAGTTCTCGTTGCAATTGCCGGCGGTGTCCTATTTGCCGGCGATCTATTCTTTTTTAATACCGGTGTACTTATGAGCGGCGCGCTAAATCCGACATTGATGGCCAATACAGCTCCCTTGTGGGTAGCTCTAGGTGCGCTGCTTATCTTCCGAGAGAGGTTGATGACGCCGTTTTGGATTGGCCTAGCCATTGCCATGGCAGGCGCCTTGGTGATATTTAGCATCGATTCGCTAAAGGATTTTTCCCTGGGGCTAGGGACATTCTTTGGCCTCGTGGCGGGTATGTTTTACGGTGGATATTTTCTTGTTACCCAGTGGGGGAGACAGACGTTAGATTCGCTCAGTTATTTCTGGTTGGTAGTGGCGACCGCGGCAATCATCTTGCTTATTATTTCCCTGATCTTTCACCAGCCATTATTCGGTTATTCAGGAAAGACTTATCTCAGTTTCCTTGGACTTGGCCTTGTAAGCCAGGTGATAGGCCAATTCAGTTTCAGTTACGCGCTAGGCTTTTTACCTGCCTCATTCGTTTCACCAGCGGGACTCGGGCAACCTGTTGTAACCGCTGTTCTAGTAGCACCTTTACTAGGTCAGCAATTGTCTGCACTTCAAATTGTAGGTGGAGTTGCTGTCATACTTGGAATCTATATCGTCCATCGCAGCAGGCAACAAGCATCCCCAATGGTTAATTAATAGATCAAGTTGGTTGGATTTTCATTCTAAGAACGAAAAAAGACCCTATCTCGCAGCTCTAATTCTCTTCCAGTGCCCGTTCTGGAGGCTTCGCCAGCTTGTCCGATTGACGGATTGGAGTCAATACGGTGTCTCTAAGCATAGCATCGATAATCGTGCTTCGCCGTTTTACAATTATCACTGGACAGGATGCACCGTCGGCCACCCGCTGGGCGACATTGCCCATTAGCAGGTTCCGGAAACGAGGTTCCTTTGTTGCCCCAATAACAACCATATTGCTGGACTCGGCCGCTTTTATTATCCCATCATAGGGACTGTCTGCTGGTAAGATTTGCTCAGAGAATGGAAAATCCAGGCCCTGGATGGCACGTCGAAAAGCTCTCCTTGCACGGGCCTCTGCCTGAACTGGATCAACGCCAGAAACAACCACATGGAGGAGCACCAACTCAGTCTCTTCTTCTGTATTCCTGGCGATAGACATACCCACGATCGCAGCCAGGCGGCTGTTTGGACCGCCCGCGATTGGCACAACAATTTTGTCGAGTCGCGTATAAGGTCTCAAGCGCACGATGGCAATATCGGCCGGAGGGTTCTCGATAATTTGATCAATTACCGAACCAAACAATCTTTCGTTTGTACCCGATCGTCCAGGCCAGCCAAAAAGGATCATATCGCTGGTGTTCTCGGCCGTGGTCTTAAGGATGGCGTCGGATATGCTTCTCCCCAACCTGATCATTGTATGGACAGGCACATCTTGCATCTTCGCCTGGTCGATAACTTTCTGGAGAGGTGGTCGGCCGCGCTGCAGGAAGAGTCTTCCGTCCGCCAAATTCAATTGGTGGGGAACCTTGACAACATGAAGAGCCAGCACACCACCATCATGCTCTTTAGCCAATGAGCTGCCTAAACGTCCAAGCATTTCAGCCTGCTTTACGTCGGCAACCGGAATAAGTACCGAATAATCAACCATCACCAAGGCCTCTTCCATGAGGACTTCTTTCGGCCGCTCTTTGGCTTCCTTTCCACGGAAATAACCCCAATAAAGCAGCGCGCCAACCAAAATCCAGGCCACTGAAAGGAGGCCGACCCGGCCCAACACAATTGCCAGGAAGACAGCAAGGGCTATATTGGTTACGATACCAATTACCGGAGGCCAGGGAAAGCCAGGAACATAAAATCCACGCTCCAAGTCTGGTCTTCGACGCCGTAATGTCATAACAGTGATATTAACCTGGGCAAACATCAATAAGAACATGATATCAGCCGCCGCGGCAACCTCTTCAAGTGGGAGGGCCAGGCCCATTCCAATAATGAGGATTGCAGATAGAAAGATGGCCCAGTGGGGAGTGAACAGCCGATCGTGGATGCGGCCGAATACAGATGGCAAATTGTGATCTCGCCCCATCGCGAAGGAAACTCTTGAAGATGAATATATCGTTGCGTTTAATGCTGACATTGTGGAGGCCAATCCACTAATTAAAATTAAGATTCCCCCAGCGGGCATGAACTCCCTTGCAGAACTAACAATGGCTACTTCCCTTTCCTGGGCCAGGTACTCCCAAACAGGCAGTCCGTCGGTCTGTGTTGTGGCGCCAATTGCCACTACTGCTACCAAAACATAGACGACCACTACCACTGCAATTGAAATAAATATTGCCCTTGGGATATTTTGCATAGGATTAATAACTTCTTCACCACTTTGGGCTATTATTTCGTATCCTTCAAAAGCGATAAAAGTCAAGCCCATGGCGATAAAGACCCCACTTATGCCATTGGGAAAGGGATTATCCTTAAACACCTCCAATGAATCGGGTCTTTGAATCATGGCATAAACCCCAAAGGCGATGAATACAAGCAGAATTAGCACTTTGGCGACAGTAACAAAGTTTCCCACCGACCCTGCTTCGCTGGCGCCTCTATAATTGATATAAGAGAAGAGGATGACAATGAGCACCATAAAAATGAGTACCATCAGCGCTTCTCCAGTGAGTACAGAGCCTTCTGCCAATTCAATAGTTGGCAAGCCAGTCAACAGCCACAACTCTAGGGCGAATCGGCCGAATCCAAGAGCATATAGGGAGCAGGCGACCGCATGGGCAAACCAGGACATCCAACCTGCCAAAAATCCCTGGGTTCCTCCCATCCCCTCTTTTACCCAAAGGTAGCCACCGCCAGCTTCTGGGAAACTTGATCCTAATTCTGCATATGATAGGGCAGTAAAAGTTGTCACGATCCCATTTAACATGAAAGCAAGGACCAATGCTGGACCTGCCCTACCAGCAGCAATCCCTGTTAGAACGAAGATCCCGGCGCCGATCATAGCCCCGACGCCGATCATGGTGACGTCGACCAATCCCAGGCTGCGGCTGAGGGTTATTTCGCTCCTGCGGCGATGACTGCTCATTGATCCTCCTTAAAGCTAACGGGGCGAATTCTACTCGAAACCAATCTGTCCGGTCAAAATTGAAGGGAAGAGCAATAAATAATACCCCTAACAAAATAGACCTAGAACCGTGACATATTGGAGTCAGCGGATTGGCTGTGTTAAACTCGATTCTTACATAAGTTTGGGTATATCTTGTAGCCCGCTAATTGATTATAGTAAAGGATCATAAATGAAATCACTGCTCGATAAACTTCATATTTCCGAAATCAATCCCGGAATTTGCACCGGACCGGACAGCTGGATTAACGACAAAGAAGGAAAGCTAATAAATGTTACCAATCCAGCAACGTGGGAAACCATTGCTAAAGTTAGATTAGCAACCGCTAACAGCTACCAATTAGTTATAAATGAAGCTACAAATGCTTTTAAAACTTGGCGTAATGTGCCAGCTCCAAAACGTGGACAAGTAGTTAGAGACCTGGGAAATGCAGTGCGTGAATATAAGGAACCACTTGGTGATTTGATTAGCCTCGAGATGGGAAAAATCAGAGTCGAAGGACACGGCGAGGTCCAGGAGATGATCGATATCTGTGATTTTGCTGTCGGCCTTTCCAGACAGCTGTATGGCTTCACCATGCATTCTGAACGACCAGGCCACCGGATGTATGAACAGTGGCATCCACTTGGACCTATCGGTATTATCACTGCTTTCAACTTTCCGGTCGCTGTTTGGTCGTGGAACGCTGCCCTGGCCATCGTGTGTGGCGATCCAGTCATATGGAAACCATCGAAGCTGGTTCCGCTATCCGCGTTGGCAATGCAGCATATATGTAATAGAGTCATGGCAGATCACGGCTTAACGGGGATCTTCAACTTAATTCTGGGTTCTGGCTCTGAGATTGGCCAAATGCTGGTAGCAGATGTTCGCGTGCCCCTTATCTCCTTTACTGGATCAACCAAGGTAGGTATG
>BTQB01000260.1:0-4242 GCA_036985655.1 Anaerolineae bacterium
CTTTTTATTATCCCAGCCAGATGCTTCGAGTAATTCCCCTACATTCATTGATTCGCAATCAGAAACCGACAACAAGTAGGGAGTTGTGAATTCATAACGAGCGAAGAAATGTTCAGTTTCAAAAGGGGTAATTTTCATAAAAGCTACCTTTGGTTGTTGACGCTTTATTATGCGCACCATTATTTTGGAGACAACTCAATTTCAAAAGGATGGAAATTGGATGTCTCTAATTCAGCGATGCTCAGGCTATATATCCAATTGACAGAGTAAGTATGCCAGTAATATACTCTTAAAAATAAAATAGGCAGTTCGGTGCCGTCAATAAAACATGGGAGAAAGCAAAGATGATTAATTACACCGAAAAACCTTGGCTCAACTGCTACGATGAAGAGGTTCCAGCTGAGCTTGAATATCCAGAGATCGCTCTTCATCACTGGCTGGAAAAAGCGGCAGAAGAATATCCCAAACAAACAGCCATCATATTTCAAGGGCGCAGGATAAATTATCAGGATCTAAATGAATTGGCTGATGCGATCGCGGCCGCTCTTGCAGCCAATGGTTTTAATAAGGGAGATAGGGCCGTTATTTACATGGCCAATACGCCACAATTTATAGCATCCTATTATGGAATCTTAAAGGCTGGTGGAATCGTTATTGCTACTAATCCGCTTTACAGCGAACGAGAGCTTACTCACCAGCTGGCGGATTGCGGCGCGGAAACTGTATTTGTGATGAGCCTGTACTATCATCTCCTGAAATCTGCCCAGGCCTCTGGCAGGACAAATGTTAAGCGGATTATTGTTACAAACATCAAGGAATATTTGCCTGCTCATCTTAAATTCCTTTTCACGTTAGCGAAAGAGAAAAAGGGTGGTCACCGGGTATCCCTTGAACCTGGTGATATTTGGTACCAGGATTTTGTTGCCGCTGGAAGGCAGGCGCATAAAGTTAATGTTGACGTTGGCCCTGACGATGTCGCCTTGCTCCAGTATACCGGCGGGACAACGGGCTTATCCAAAGGAGCTGTAGCCCTACACCGAAACCTGGTCGCCAATACCGTTGCACTTGATAACTGGTTAACAGATTGTGAAGTTGCAACTGAGGTGCTTCTCCTGGCCATTCCGCTCTATCACTCATATGGCATGATCCCTGGCATGAGTTTTTCAATAATGAATGCCAGCACTATGATCGTCATCCCTGATCCCCGGAATCAGAAAGACGTGCTTGGAAGCATTAACAAATATAGGCCCACCATCTTCCCTGGTGTCCCTGCCCAATATGTGGCTATCATCAACAACCCGGATGTAGCAGCAGGTAAATATGATATTAAGTCGATACGTGTCTGCATTTCGGGATCAGCCCCTCTAATGCTGGAGACAAAGGAAAAATTTGAAGAGTTAACAGGCGGTAAATTAGTCGAGGGATATGGGCTAACCGAGGCTCATGTTGTCACCCACGCAAACCCGGTTTATAAAGAAAACAAGCCTGGATCTATTGGCTTACCCTTGCCCGGCATTCAGGCGCGAATTGTTGATCCCGAGGAAGGAAATCAGGATTTGCCTGTAGGTGAAGTCGGTGAATTGATTATAAAAGGGCCAAGTATTATGCAAGGCTATTGGCAGATGCCCACAGAAACGGCCAATACCCTTCGAGACGGTTGGCTCTACACTGGCGACATCGCCCGCATGGATGAGGAGGGTTACTTTTTTATTGAAGATCGTAAGAAGGATATGATTATTGCTGGCGGTTTCAACATCTATCCACGGGAGGTGGAAGAAGTGTTATCCTCCCATCCCGCTGTACAGGAAGTCGCAGTTGCTGGCATTGCAGATCCCAAACGGGGTGAGACAGTGAAAGCTTGGATAGTCAAACACGAAGGCGATCCTACTACAGAAGCTGAGATAATTGAATGGAGCAAGAAGGAACTTGCGAAATACAAATACCCTCGGATTATAGAATTTCGAGAGGAATTACCCAGGACGACTGTTGGTAAAGTTTTAAAAAGGGAACTGGTGAAGGAACATATGGAAAGTTCATCTGAACCGCACCCCTCATGATCCAGGTAAGAAATAACACCTCTTAAGAACAAATACCGGGAGGCAAGGTTTATACTTTGCCTCCTTTTTTTGGAAAATATATATGAATGTACTAAATCCGAATATTCCTGATCCTGAATTAGCCGGATTGATGACGGATGCCGGTAGTAAAAGAGCAGATTACCAGAAATCGCTCCTAACATCCCAATTGTTATTAAGGACTTTCCTTGATAAACATGATTCTGTCGCCTATCGGATACTTCAAGAGCTGGCCAAGCAGAGGGGCTTCGACTGGGACGACTTTTCTCGTCGTATCGATATGATGGCCAAGCACAGCCCTGGACGGGATGCCAAATTCTCGTTCACTGACGATTTTGGCGAAGATATACCACTGGCAGAAGAAATGTTGGTCATTTTGGATGAAGGCCTTTCAATTGCCCAGTCGCGGGAGGAGATCAAGGCTGGCAGCGGCCACATATTAGCCGCCATGGCCCAACAAAATGTGACAACCTATGGCGTGCTCCAGCGAGTGGGCATTACCTCAGGCGCAGTCATTGCTCTTCTAGGTGAGTTTACTCGAGACGGAATAAAACTGATCCGGGACTATATCGCGGAAGCAAAACAAGGCAGTGCCACACCATATTTTCAGAGGCAAGAACTGCTGCGCGATGCACAAAATCTGCTGGCCCTTAAAGGAAATAGGCACATAATATTGGTCGGGCCGGACGGCGCAGGAAAAAGAACCCTGGCCTTCAGTTTAGCCCAGATTCTCGCGGCCAATGATGATCCCACCCTGTATCGGTCCTTTGTCCAGATTAATGAGACAGCCCTTTTAGACAACCCCCTGGCAGCGATGCGTGCAGGTCTGAGAAGAGCTAGCGGTGGGATATTGCTGCTTCCGGGGATCGACCGGTTTTTTGCCGACCGCTTGAGAGCCAAATACCCAGAACAGGTTAATAGAGAAGTTCATAAAGCCCTTCTCGGCGACGAACAAGTAGTAATTGGTACGACTACATCTGTTTATTTCAATCAACTTGGCAAGGAACGGTTGATTCAACAGAGAACACACCGCCTGGATGTTCCCCCTGCAACCAAAGACGAAACTATTGCCATGTTGGGTTTTCACAAAGGTCGCCTTGAAAGGGAGTATGAGATTGAGGTTTGGCCCGAAGCTCTGGAGACAGCTGCTAACCTGGCTAACCAATATATCAAAACCACTGTTTTACCATTAGCCGCATTTCAACTGCTCGATCGCGCCTGCGCCCTGGTTAGCATGGTTTCTAAAGACCATGAGCTGAATTTACCAGAAGTCGAGGGCGACGGCCGTTTGAGCAGCGGTGATGTTATGGTTGCCGCCAGCCTTATAACTAAGATCCCCATCGCCAAATTAAGCCAGGATGAACAGAGCAGATATGCCAACATGGTCGAACACCTCCACGAACGAATCATCGGTCAGGATGAGGCCGTTCTCGCTGTCAGCCGGGCAGTAAAAACGGCCCGGGTCGGCCTCCGGGATCCTAAAAGGCCAATTGGTTCCTTTCTCTTCCTCGGTCCAAGTGGCGTCGGTAAATCGGAGCTGGCAAAAACATTGGCCGATTTTCTCTTTGGGTCGGAGGAAGCGATGCTAACCCTGGACATGAGTGAATACCAGGAAGAAGCCAGTGTCAACCGTCTAATTGGAGCTCCCCCCGGTTATATCGGTTTCGAAGGGGGAGGACAGCTCACCGAGTTTGTCCGGCAGAAGCCTTATACCGTCGTTCTATTTGATGAGGTTGAGAAAGCCCATCCTCGAGTTCTAGATGTTTTACTACAGGTGATGGATGAGGGTCGGCTGACTGATGGACAGGGGCGTTTGACAGGCTTCAGTGAGACCGTGATTATAATGACCAGCAACCTGGGCGCCTATCAGATGCTGGTTCCAATCATAGGTGAACGTGAGCGTGAATTGGTTAAGTCTGAGGTGCGGCGTTTCTTTAGACCTGAGTTTCTAAACAGATTGGATGAGATCATTCTATTCCACCAACTTACACCGGACCAGCTGGCTGAAATATTGGATTTAATGCTGAAGAAAGAGTTAAGACTCGCCGAGAAGCAAGGTCTCATGATTCAAGTTAAACAAAGCTCCAGAGAATGGATGTTAGCCCAGAATGACCAGCCAGAATTTGGCGCCCTCCCCATTCGACGGATTATCGCCAGGAATCTGCGG
>BTQB01000261.1:0-4229 GCA_036985655.1 Anaerolineae bacterium
TGGGAAGGAAATCTGTGAGCTGATTTCAATCAATGTCTCAATGGATAAATCGATATCTTCCCCCCGCGCATTATAAATTTCAGGGTAATTTTCACGATAAAAATCGTTCAGGGCATCGAAGGACTCAACAGCATCCTGTTCGCCTTCATTTACATCATTCAACAACTCAACTGCACGCTCCCGGATAAAGGGCAGCTCATCCGATATTAGTCCCTTGCGGATGGCTAAATCAACTGCATCCTCAGGGCTAGGGATTGTGTGGGTGACCCGGTTGTGGCAGGTTATGCAGTCCATGGTTTCCAGGGTTGAACCGGCAATATCATCTGGAGTTAAACCGGAAGCAACATCATAATATTCTTTGATGTTGCCCTCACTATCAATAGTCCGGACATAGGGGATTTCTTGTTCCAGGGAATCAGTGGCCAGGAAGCGGACTTCATTTTCAATATGCCAATGAATACCCCGGCCCAATCCTTCACGCATAGAGCCGCCACCAGTTTTCATTATCAGGTAAATATTCTCCGAGGTGTTGGCCTCATCATCCCCGTAGTTTCTAATCTCGCGAAGGCTATCATCAGAGAATTTTTCAGGAAAATGGCAGCGCTCGCACGAATCGCGGGCTGGCCTCATGGCTTTGGCGCGGATGGGATACTCAAAGTCTTGGGTGATCGTCAGGAGGACATGGCGGAGGTCACCTGCTTTTCGAGTGATTTGGGTGGTGACGATATCGCGGCCGATGTGACATTCAACACAGGCGACCCTGGCATGGGGGGACCGCTGATAGGCGCTGTACTCAGGAGGCATGGTGTGGCAGGTTGAACCGCAGAATTCAGGTGAATTGGTGTAACTCCAGCCATATATTCCCCCGGTTAAGAGCATAACCGAGGCGACGCCCAGGACAGCAAAGGGCAATATCCGAAGCCAACGAGGGCTGTCATGGGACGGGAAAAAGAAGCGCTTGATCGCTCTCAAGAACCTTTTCATAGATTAATCTCTCCAGATATCCTTTCACCATCCTGAAATGAACAGATAATCGGAATATTTTTTGCCGACCTGTTAAGAATCAGATTTAGGGGTTGGCGTTGGGCGTGTATGGTAGCCAGCAGCCATATCTGCCATGGCATTCGGAGCTAACAAGGTTGCATATCCGCTAAGGTGACATTGCCCACAAGCATAATTTAGGGTGATATAGGGCATGACATAGGCTTCATCATCGGTAAATTGTGGCGCTTCTGGATCTGTGTTGATGGCAAATTGATGGGAGCGGACGTCGGCGGTAAAAGTATCCAAATTACCAACGGCCGATTTGGCCATTGGCGGCATGTGACAGTCGATGCAATCGACTCCTGAATGAACTTTGCTCTTCTCGAAGGTTTGAGGCCAATGACAGCTCTCACAGACCTGGCGAATTCCCTTGTCCGGATTGATCTCTTCATCAGCGTAGAGCGAACTTGCATGGGGATCGTGGCAGGTTACACAGCTAATGGCGAAATGCTTCGAGTTATAGAGATCTTCATACTGCTCGTGATGGCGCTCAAAACCCCCGCCGGCATCAATGAGAGCTGGATTGCCACGAATATGACATTCTCCACAAAGCTGGGAGGAACGGTCAACAACCATGCGAATGCCATAGGGATCTTCGGCGTGCCCGCTTCCGGGACCGTGGCAAGCTTCGCATTGAACGCCCTCAAATTCCCAGGTTCCGACGATTCCGGCTAAGGAGTCCTGATGCCCCTCACCAATAAATCCAGTCGTATGGCAGCTGCCGCAATCATAGGGCTTTTCTTCACCAGGATGATAGGGCACCCAGCCTGCATTAGTGCCAACATTTTCATTGGCAAAGTTATATTGTGTTGTTCCATCTTCGCCGCCGGTAATGATGTAACCGTCTTGATCGATGAAGCGGACCTTCCAGCCAAAACCACCGATGACGTAGCTGATATCTTCCCACGAGTAACCCTCTGGTGTTTCGGAAACGCCACCGGTTTGATCGTCGTAGGGGAAGGAAGGTGGCTGCCCGTCTTCAATCTTGGTTAGCTTATAAGGATGGCCGGATAGGATAAATTTGTCGTAAGTTTCCTCATGGCAGCTTCCGCATTTTGCTGAGCCAACATAGGTTTGGCTGGCAGAGGCGGCATCGCCCTGGGGTCCAGGCGGACCCTGGGGGCCTGCAGGTCCAGCAGGACCAACTGGACCTTCGGGACCTTTGCCGGCGGAACAGCCTACTGATAGTATAAGAACAACAACCCCGATACTAATCCAAAGAGCAAATCTACCAGTCATTCCCAATCCCCTCTTTACGGCTTCAACGCGACTATTGGTTAAGGAAAAATTTCGGTTCCCCCAGTTTCGGAGATGAAGAGAATGTAGGGAACCCGCTAAAGGAATCCACTTTAAGGAAGCTCAATCTGCTAACTGTGTGAAATCTTTCACTACTATATTAGTAAAAAGCAAGAGGATTCGCTTAGGTAGTTCATCCTGCTTTTGAAGTGACATTTGTCACTAATCGTATGAAGAAGCAACAAATGAAGATCAGGATAAGAGGACGAAAAAGAATCGAACTAGAGGAGGAAAGCACGGGGGGAGAGGGAGTAATCGGCCGGGCCTGGCCAGGACCCGGCCGATGATCATTGGGTAGGCAGCTAGTCAGCTTTGTAATTCATCCGGTCCAGAAGCCGGTTCATCATCAGACCAAAAAGCAGCGTCAGAATTAGAGGTACGGCGAGGCGAAGTAAGAATAATAAGATTACGATAAAAGAAGCATCAAGCGAGTTCATGTCAGCCTCCTTTGATTTAGTCAAATACCTACCCGGCAGTACCGGGGTCAAAAGGATTCGATTCGTTGGTTAGTTGCCATTAATCTAGCATCTTGAGCCCGTTCCTGTCCATTGGGTAATTGAGCCATTTGATCATGGGGATAAGTACCCAATCGTGTATGGGAAAAACCAGTTCCTGGAGAAATATCGCCATCGAAACCTGGGTAACAATACCCATCCAGGAATCAGCGGAACTCCCAATTTACCCGGGGCTGAGCAACCAATAAACTAATTACAGGTGATCCAGAAATGGGGCTTGCAAGGCCCGATGAATCTCAAGGGGGATCACCTTTAACATAAAAAAACCATGTCCTGGAGAAATAGCGGGTCTGGTATACCAAAAAGAGGGATACCTTCCTTTTTCTCTGAATTAGGAGGCGTGAAAAATGCTGAATGGACTTCTTAAACGACTTGTCATCGGCTTAGCTTGCTCTGTTCTTACCCTGTCGTTGGTTCTGGCTGTTAACGCGGCCGATGGACCATCGAAGGAGGGGCCAATTAGGACAGACTGTATCGAGTGTCACGAAAGCGTGGTTACTCATTGGCAAGATAGCACGCACGGCCAGTCTGCCACCGATACTGTTTTTTTGCAGGCCTGGGGCGATAAAGGGAGCCCAGAGGAATGCCTGAGCTGCCATACAACCAATTACGATCCTGAAACAGGGACATCGGAGGAGGATGCCATAGCTTGTGGTGTGTGTCACTTTGGACAAACTGGTCCGCATCCGGAGACAGCGATGCCTACAGATCCTTCCTCTCGGCTTTGCGGCACCTGCCATATCGAGACTTATGACCAGTGGCAGATTAGCGCCCACGGTGAAGGGGAGCTGACCTGTGTTCGCTGCCATAACCCCCATACGACCAGTCTCAAGACAGGAACGATGGAAGATCTATGTATAACTTGTCATAATGAAGAGGGTTACTATTACAATTTCACAGCCCACGCCCAAGAAGGGTTGAGCTGTAACGACTGTCACCTAAGGGTTTCCGATTCAGAGATGGGAAACGGGCATGGTCGCCGCCAACATACATGGGAGGTTGATTTGGATACTTGCAGTGAATGCCATGGGCTTTCTATGCACTTTCCGTCTATGGATCTCCAAGAAGGCGAGCAGGCGATGATGTGGACAACCTTCGCCTCTGAGGATGAAGAATCCGGATCTACACCCACTCCGCTTATTGATGAACCGGAGCACTCAGAAGCAAGACCCTTAAATTACCTCTTGGTAGCCGTTGTAGGTTTGGGTTTTGGGGTTGCTGTGACCCCATGGGCGGAAAAGTGGTACCGCCGGTTGGTATCGAAAGATTAAGGAATTGATGATGGAAGAGAAAAAAGGTCTCAAGAGGCGCGACTTTTTGAAACTAGGCCTGGCAGGATTAGCTGTCGCCGCTGCCGGACCTACCTTAGCGGGT
>BTQB01000262.1:0-4192 GCA_036985655.1 Anaerolineae bacterium
CGGGCCTCGATTAAAGAATTAATGGAGATTAAGGGTATCGGCAAAGTGAAAGCTATTGAAATAAAAGCTGCTCTCGAAGTCGGCCGCCGTCTCGTTGTTTCATCACCGGGTGAAAAACCAAAAATATCGTCCCCAAGTGATGCGGCTAATATGCTTATGAGTGAAATGGCCCTTCTTGAGCAGGAACACTTACGACTGCTCTTGCTTGATACGCGTAACACAGTGCTGGCATCACCAACCATCTATATCGGCAGTCTTAATACATCAATTATTCGGGTAGGAGAGCTCTTTCGGGCCGCTATAAAAGAAAACGCGGCCGCAATTATCGTTGTGCATAATCACCCCTCAGGTGATCCATCCCCATCACCTGAAGATGTGAAGGTTACGCGTCAGATCGTCGAGGCGGGAAATCTTCTTGACATCGATGTTCTCGATCACCTTATCATCGGCCGCCAACGATATGTATCATTAAAAGAACGAGGATTGGGATTCGATTAGTCGATTGTGCTGCTTAGAATGATTTATTAATAGTGAGGGAGAACGTCATTCCTCGGCCACAACAGCAATTTCGAGGATTTTTGTATCGAACGTGTGCCCTGAAGCAATGATGGTTATAGTTTTCAATTGCCTTGGCTGTATCCCCAGTTGACCAAGTCGCTCCATTAAATTATCCGACTCGTAAAAGACCAATTGTTGGAAGGGGACCTGATGGTGTACGTTGGATGGAGGTGGGCAGGTAACACATACATCTGGCGTATCAGGACTAAATACCCCATTGGCGAAGAATCCTTGCTGCCACACTTGATCAACGCCGTTTGTATCGACATATTCCAGACGAATTGTTAGGGGGCATTCGCTGCCTTGCTGGCCACATACGCCGAGGCTCTGCTCAGCTATAATCATGCTCACTAATAAACGTAGATTTTGAAAATCTGTGACGTCTTGACTCAATATTTGACGCAGCCCTGCATCAGCATGTCCTATGCCCGTTCTTATGAGTCCAACAGCTGGCTCTTCAGAAACTTGCTCAATTACTATATCGACATCGGGCTGATCAGTCAGTTCAACATTCGAAGCCAGAGGGACCCATTCCTCGAATCCGTCGGAAAACTTACCGTTAGCAATTAAATTGCGCTCGGTGCCCAGTGGTCCTTGAATGGGAGCGCCAGATACCAGAACCGCTCGCTGATCTTGGCCTAGCGTGAGGGATGATCCGTCCTGGCGAACTACTGCTTCACCAACCATGACTGAAACTTGTGTTTCGTTATTGTTCGCCATGACTGAATATTGACCCTCTTCCTTTAGCTCTATGAACCCTTGAGGAACATCCAGACTAAAATCGAGGTCGCGGCTAGCTGATTCAGGAATGTTAAGCAACATTCGCCCATTGTTTAATGTAAGCTGCAAATCATTATTTGATGTGCTAGCCCTGAATCTAGGTGTCTGGGCGCGCTCGAATCCAATATTTGTATTGCCATATACCTGAATCCTGGCAATTTGCGCTTCTCCATCTGGAGTAGAAATTAAAATAAGTGCTGTATCGCGATCATTTGTTAGAACTGCTCCGCCCGCCTCTAGGGATTGAGCTGGGTCACCTGCAAAGATAGCCCCCGCTTCATTATCAGCATGGAGAATACCCACCGTTCCCTGATTTGCCTGAACATTAACATCAAGTTCCCTGGTAGATTGTTGGATGAAAGTGTTAATCCCAAGGGGAATGATTATAGAGATTGCCACGCAAATGAAGAAGCTGGCTAATAGGATAAACCAGGCCAATTTGTCTCTACGGCCGTTCATGCCCACCGAATATCGAACCTTTCGTACTCCCCAGTGCTTTCAAGCCACTCAACATCGATCGAACTAACCCTGGCCGCCGGTGACCCTCTCCGTAAAAACCTAATAAACTCCTCAAGCTGTGCAGGATTTCCCTCAGCAACCGCTGTTACAGAACCATCTCTCTCGTTTCTTACCCAACCCTTTAAACCTAGCCGGTCAGCCTCATGCAAAGTATAGTATCGAAACGAAACGCCCTGCACACGACCCTTTATGGCGGCGGTCACTCGATTACTTTCCCTCTTCATATCTATCAGCTACTAACGTAAAAAAATATTACGTTACATGAAGGAACAAGTATCATCCTGATTCCACATTATGATTATATCGCAGCGACGTCCTCGACAAAATTCGCTAGGTCAAGATCCTCCCGGAGGATTCCGGTTTAGAGTCATAAATCCCGTAATATATTGCTAACAATCGAGGGGCCTTCATAAATTAGACCGGTGTAGAGCTGGACCAGCGATGCGCCGGCATCCATTTTCCGCCGCACATCGTCACCATTAAAAACGCCGCCCGCGCCAATAATAGGCAAATCGCCACGAGTCACCTCATGAATATATGAGATGATTCTATTGCTCTTCTCAGCAAGAGGCCGGCCGCTTAGCCCACCAATCTGGCGTTTGCTGGACCCTATTAGATGTTCTCTCTCCGATGTTGTATTCGTAGCGATAATTCCGTTTATTCCCCCGGACAGCGCCGTGTCCAACAACAGGTCGATTTCACTCTCACTCAGATCGGGGGAAATTTTCAACAAAACTGGCTTTGGGCTTCTTTTGTTTCTCTTTGCCAATTCCTTGTTGGCCTCGCGAATCGAAGCCAACAAGTTTCTTAAATATCTAGGACCCTGTAATTCTCGCAAACCTGGCGTATTTGGAGAACTTACATTTATTGCAAAATAATCAGCAACATGATAGGCCTGGGTCATGATTAAAGCGTAATCATTAAACGCTTGCTCAAGAGGTGTACTGCTCTGTTTTCCAATACTCACTCCAAGAATATAGTCACGCCCAATTTCGCGACGGGCCTCTAACCTCATTATCGCGCTGGCAGCGCCGCGGTTTGGAAAACCCATCCGATTTATTAAGGCGCCATCTTCCCGGAGTCGAAATAGTCGCGGTTTTTCATTCCCCGCCTGGGGAAATGGCGTTAAAGTGCCCACTTCAATATGTCCAAAGCCTAACAGCGCTAATGCATCGGGTATTCGGGCATCTTTATCAAATCCTGCCCCAATTCCAATAGGATTCGGAAAGGTTAAACCAAAAAGGTCAAACGGTTTCTCAGATCGGGTTCCCGCATTTCTTGTTAGAACAGCCCGGCCGATTTTTCGCCTTTGAGCAAGTTCTAGCAGCCACACCGTAAGATTATGGATCTCTTCAGCATCGAATCGCGAGAGTAGTGGAAAGAGCAAATTTTTATAAACAATCATAATTGTGGAGATGAATAATACGGTTGAAAACGATGTTTTAAATCCATTGTAAATGGTCGACCATTTGGAAATCAAAAGCAAGTTCGACTCAGCAATTAAGGTGCCCCCACGTACAGAAAAGTGCTGCAGTGCTTTTCATACTGATGTTGATAATTCAAAAAAATATGACTTATGTCATGAAAAAAGCGTGAATATGTCATTTCACGTTGACTATATACATAATAAATGATAATCTTCTTGCATGGAGGGACCAAGGTACTAGCAAATTAGTACTATTTGGTCTAGCTAATAGTGAGGTAGGTTGGCAACTCCAGCTGATGCTAACGGGCGTTTCCCAGCACGCGAGTGCGTGTGTTCCGGAACATCAGCAAACATTTATTATCCTCCATGCAGAAAGGAGAAGAGGATGAACGACAAGGTTAGCATCGACACCTTCCACGAATGGCTGAATTCAGGGGAAGAAGCAAATACCCTTTTGGCCATCTTATCCAAGCTGACCGAGATAAAAGATCCTTCTAAGATCTCGGCCGCGAAACGGACTCAACCCCTCGGTTCGTGGGGTGGTTGGGGTACTTTCTTTTAGTCCAAGACTAAAATATTCTGGCATATAAAGCCAGCAATTAAAGAGGGTGCAATCGATCTCAGAAATGAGAGCGATTATAATTTGTTTTTTGTACAAATAAAGATTCTGGAATTTCATTCTTGCACGAAGAACGCATTGCTGCAATCCTCGCCGCCCTCCCAGAAGCCAAACTTATTCCTGACCTTTTTAATATTTTTGCCAGGGCCGGCAATGTCTTAAGACCTGATTGGGATCTGCCTATATTTTCCTGTCTATCAGTCGGCGGGACCGAAGCAGATGGATTAGTTGGTAGCGCGGCTATCGCCTGTCTCCAGATAAGCATCATCCTTGTCGACGATATGCTGGAT
>BTQB01000263.1:0-4182 GCA_036985655.1 Anaerolineae bacterium
TTTTTATTCTTGGAATGCCTCGCTCAGGATCAAGTTTGGTAGAACAAATAGTATCGTGTCATAAAGATATCTATTCTGCGGGGGAAATACGGGATATACCCAGAATATCTGATGAGCTTCGTTGTGCAGATAAGAATATATTATATCCTGAAACCATTGCATGTACGTCAAAAGAAGAGATCAACAGACATGCAAATGAATACCTTGATCGGATTGGCAAATTTAGCCAAAATACGATGCGCATTACTGACAAGATGAACCCAAACTTTCTACATATAGGGTTGATCTCAATGCTCTTTCCCAGGGCAAAGATTATCCATACCATACGAAATCCTCTCGATACCTGCCTGTCATGTTACTTTCAACAATGGGTGATCGGCGGACTCTATAACAAGGACCTTGTAAATATTGGCAGATTTTACAAATTATATGAGAAATTAATGGCACACTGGCACAAGGTCCTGCCAATAACAATTCTGGATGTACACTATGAACACCTGGTACAGGATCTGGAATCAACGAGTCGTAAAATTATTTCATTTTGCGAACTTGACTGGGATCCTGATTGCCTGGATTTTTATAATAATGACCGCGTGGTTCTGACCGCCAGCGCTGACCAGGTATGCAGGCCAATATATACCAGCTCCGTAGACAGATGGCGCAATTACGAGAATCACCTGGATCCCTTAAAAGAAGTTCTTGGTATATCTTCCTGAAAAACTGGATAGTGAAACTCTGGTTTAATATCAATGCACTATAAAATGTCTTTTATTCTCATATGATATCCGCTAATTTATATTCATGAAACACAGAACATTCTCACCTGTAGACAGATTTCTGATCGATGTCGATAGAGCTCTTTGTACAGTCTTTGGTAATCCTCACGCTAGCCGGTCAAATCCAGCTGATACGGTGGATGAGGCAGAACTGTCTGATGCTGAAAAGAAACATATTTCCGGACTGATTCGGGTAAATCACACCGGCGAGGTCTGTGCCCAGGCGCTCTACCTGGGACAGGCCATGACCGCCAGAGATCCGCGCACCAGTGAAAGAATGAATCAGGCCTCCGAAGAAGAGAATGATCACCTGGCCTGGTGCGAGGGCCGCCTGAATGAACTGGACAGTCATACCAGTTACCTGAATCCGCTGTGGTTTGGCGGTTCCTTTACCATAGGTGCTGTAGCAGGGTTAATCGGCGACAAGTGGAGCCTGGGGTTCGTCGCCGAGACCGAACGCCAGGTGGTGCGCCACCTTGAGGGTCACCTGCAGCGACTGCCCGATCAGGATGAAAAGAGCCGGCGTATTGTCGAACAAATGAAACTCGATGAAGCGAAACACGCTACCATGGCGACTGACGCCGGTGGAGTGGAGCTGCCTGCCTCAATAAAAAATCTGATGTCATTAATGTCCAGAATGATGACAATATCTGCCTATAAAATATAAATATTTCACACGAATAATCACCTGCCATATACCATGAAAATTAGATGGATTGTCTTTGACGAGTTAGCAAAAGTAAACAATTTGTTAACATCTGACTGGGCAAGTATTCGCTATCGTGCACTCATCCCTCACTATGAATTAATTAAAAAAGGAATTGACTCCAGAATCATCCAGATTGGCGAAGATATTGACTTCAAAACACTTCTTCCTCAGCTTGACGATAGTATCGTCATTATTTCCAAGCTAAGAAAGCCATGGATAGATTTTACTAATGTCCTTCTTTTATCACTTCAGGATATGCCCAATAAACTGGTTGTCGATTTTTGTGACAACCACTTTTATAGCCCGGCTCATAAAATCATCTATAATAAACTCGCTACCCAAGCAGATACTATCGTTACCAGCACTGACTTAATGGCACAAGCCGTAAAACAGGCCACTGGAAAAAATTCTATCGTCATCAGTGACCCGTACGAAGGGCCGGAAGAAACTGTTAGCTTCTCTCCAAACAAAGAGCGCTTAAAGTTGCTTTGGTTTGGACATACAACAAACCTGCATACATTCCAGTCCTTCTTTCCACAACTGGAACAGGTTGGCCAGAATCAGCCCCTGGATATGCATATCATCACCGGTAAAGTCGAGGACATAGTAGAAACATGTAATGAATTTAACCGGGAAAATTCGAGGTTCTGCAAGCTGCATTACAGCCCCTGGTCCCTGAAAACTACCTGGAAGGCGATGCGGGATACGGACATGATTATCATCCCGTCGTTGCCCGATGAACGAAAAATGGTAAAGAGCCCGAACCGGCTGGTGGAGTCACTGCGCGCCGGGCGATTTACGCTGGCTCACCCGTTACCTTCCTATACTCAATTTCAGGATTATGCCTGGATCAATGATGACCTGCCATCTGGCATTTTGTGGGCACTGCAGAATAAACAGGAAGTTGTCAGCCGCGTCAGCCAGGGACAGCAGTATGTCAACGAGGAATTCTCACCCGAAAAGATCGGCCAGCAATGGCTAGCCGCCATCAAGACGACTGCTGAAAGTACCTCTGCCCGGGACAGCAGTGCAACAGACGATCCTGCGGCAAACCACAATGAGCCCGTCAGGTTAAACCTCGGCTGTGGTGATAAAATTCTGCCTGGCTACGTCAATGTGGATGTTGCCGAATCCCGTAAAGGACACAGCCCGGATGTGATCACCGACCTGATAGACCTTTCCATGTTCGAGGACGGCACAGTTGATGAAATCCTCAGCGTTCACGTGGTCGAACATTTCTGGCGCTGGGAGGTGCTCGGTTATTTGCGCGAATGGGTCAGGGTCCTGAAACCGGGTGGACAGATGATCCTGGAGTGTCCAAACCTGATCTCCGCCTGCGAAGAATTCCTGCAGGATCCGGACAGATGTTCCGGTCCAGGCAAAGAAGGACAACGCTCGATGTGGGTGTTTTATGGCGATCCGCAATGGCAGGACCCGTTAATGGTACACCGCTGGGGCTACACGCCAAAGAGCCTGGGCAAACTGATGAGCGAGGTCGGTCTGAACAATATTCGCCAGGAACCTGCCCAGTTTAAATTACGTGAACCAAGGGATATGCGTATCGTCGGGGAAAAACCCGGCTAAATCCGCGCGCCTGAATGGCCCCCGGTATTTCCTGACAGGACTGGATTCCGGCTAACAACATGCCGGAATGACGCGCAAGGAACTTAACTGGTAATGATTCAGACTGATAACCCTTCAGCTTCCTGGTCAAGCTCAGCCCTTTCCTGAAATCGGCGGATGGTAAATCATCTGTACAATATTCTTATCGGGATCTTCGCAGTAAAAACTTCTGGCCCCGTCGCGATGTGTTTTTACTGTTGTCCTCATCACCACGTCATGGGCCTTCAGAAACCCATACCAGTCATCCACGTCTTCGGGGGCCTCAAGAATAAAACCGATATGATCCAGGCGCTGTGACGTTGCCGCTGCCGACTGGCCTTCTGCCCGGTGCAATGCCAGGTTGTCATTCCCCGAGGTTAGATACACATTATCCGGGTCCGGCCGCCACTCGACCGTCATGCCTAACAGATCGGTATAGAATCGTTCACAGGATTCCAGATCATCGGATATCAGGGCAACATGACGCAGGCCCGAAGTTGGGGCAGGTCTATCCATTAAAATCTCCTGGTCATGTTAGTTACTGATATCTATAAATTTTCAGGTTCAAGTCCTGTCTTTTTTGCAATACGAGCCAACATCCGTGGGCCTATCTCATCACCATCATGAAAGGCATACACGACATCAGGCCACCCTTCTCTTTCTAGTGTCATATGTGAGCCAGACTGGCGTTTAACACTCCATTCCTATGCGTTTTAATGCAGCCAATACCTTCTTTGACCTGGAAGATGGCCAGCGACTCATGCAGCAAATAGGCCCTTTAAATCTGGCACCAATTCTCCATGTTCTAGTCGTTCGGCTAAAGACCGTAGTGCCAATGCTTCCGCTTTAGCTATAGCCTCACCCTCATTAGAACCGTATGCCATGGCGCCAGGAATATCCTGAACCTCAGCCAGCCAGCGGCCATCATCCTCTTTTTCGGTTTCTACCCTTAACATAATTAGTACCTCATTCAGCCAATTTAATACTTATGGAACCTCTGATTTATTCTGGACGAAGCAGATTGCATCTAAAATGTTCAGATTCAAGGCGCGAATCGCACGTAATAGCCAGCTATTGCGAAGGTTCGCAACGCAG
>BTQB01000264.1:0-4167 GCA_036985655.1 Anaerolineae bacterium
TTCTCTATTACAGAGAAAGCAGCTCAAGTATAAGTACCTCGAGCGATTTGAGAATATTATTAAAAAAATCCTGCTTAAGCTAAGACCGGTTGATTACTGCGACTATGAATCGCCGCCAAAGGTCGACCTGTTCCTCCTCGCCGCACCATGATAACCTCGGCCATGATGCTCGCGGCAATTTCCTCTGGAGTCTCAGCATTCAAGTCAAGGCCTACTGGAGAATGGAACCGCCGGATCTCCTCTTCTGTTAGCCCATCTACCCTAAGCAGTTTCTTTGTTTCCTCCCATCGCCTTCGGCTGCCAATAATACCAATATATGGCGCTGGTGTTTCCAATAAAGGTGGTAACACCTGGCGATCAACTGAAACGTTACGAGTTACCACAACGATATACGTTAATTGATTGATCTTGAATTGTTCGAGGGCATCCTCGACTGAGCCCGGTAAATAGTAATCAGCGCCAGGCACCTCTTCTGAAACAACCAATTCCTCGCGATCATCGTTTACCGCAACCACATAGCCTAACCAATCAGCGAGATTCACGACGGCCTTACCAACATGACCACAGCCAATAACTAGCACTGAGGCAGGAGGATGGTACGGCTCAATATAAATCTCAACTAATCCGCCGCATACTCCTGGATCACCTTTGTTAGGATCGACTAAGGAATATTCTATTACTCGAGGCCCGCCATTTTCAAGGATCTTAAGCGCCTCGTCTAATACTCTGGCCTCCATCTCGCCACCGCCAATCGTTCCTGTCGTTCGACTGTCAGGGTAAATCAACATCTTCGTTCCGCAATGCCTCGGAACCGAACCGCTGGCCTTTATTATCGTTGCCAGGGCAACGGACTCGCCATCTTCCTGGATGTGCAGCAGTTCTCTGGTTATTAATCTATTATCCTCATTAACGCTCATAGCTAGTCCACCGTCATTCCTGTCTTCGATACTGCAAGATGTAAAAGATTATTGCCCAATACACCATCCTGCCACCCAACCCTGACCGTGTTCCGGCTGACTGACTAGATAAAACGAGACCGGAAACTGTTCATTATCACTTAGCTGTACCGCTGTTCTGACCTCTTTTTGATCGATATCAACCATCGTTCCCGCAGGAAATGCCATATCGTGCCCAAATGTTGCGGGGATCTCAGAATTCAACAATACCATTTCCCCCTGGTTAGACTGACCACATTGTCCTCGCTCACTACATTCACGACCACAAACTAATAAAGCGGTACCAACAAGAGTCTCCTCATTGCCTAGAATTAATCGAGAGTCGCCTGAATTTATAAGGCTGCATGCCGTTAATCCAACTAACACAATCAGGAATAGAGCCAATTTGATAGGCCTGCTAATTAGTGCCCAATAGCAGCATATCACGAGGTTGATCGACTCTTGATAATACCCTTCTTTACATTTTAACCAGGAAGTGACTTTCTTCAACAGTTCTTTAGCCCTATATGGATCATGATTTAACCATCAATTCGCCAACCCAGTGCCTCGAGATCAACGTTGGCCAACATCTCAACTGGAACATTGGCTAAGGTCAGTGCAGATTCAACAGCCAGCGTGCCGTCTGGAAGGATAACCTCACCTGTTGCTTTGCCTAGCCTACCTCGGAGCCGAACAATTCGACCAACAAGCTGCAATTTCTCCCCCGTCGGCACCGGATGCCTATACTTGATCTCCATTTTGACAGACATCATAAAGTGGTGATGGTCGCCGATCATTGCGACTCGGCAGACCACCTCATCTAACATCGCCGCCACAACGCCGCCATGAACTACACCCGGGTATCCTTGATACTCCTCAGAAACGGTATATTCGGAGACAACCTCATTTGATCCGTTATCGTAAAAAGACATACGGAGTCCCCGCGAATTATTCCGGCCGCATACAAAACAATAATCCGAATTCGGCTGCTTGTTCACCACTCATTATCCTCTGCTAATTCTAATAGTTCATGGACAACGCATTTCATTAAGAGCGAAATCCAGGCAAAAGGCTTAAGATCCTCACTTCAATTATATCACGCAGATAGGTTGCATTGTCTTCAACCCCCGATTCATCTCATTTCCGATTTAGGCCTTAATCGACGCCCATGCAGGCCAGATTACTTATCATCATCCAATCTTTCGTTAACATTTCTACAACAAAAAGGTGGTACACTATTATTGGCTGTACATTGCAGTCATTAGAGTGAAGCGATACTTATATGAGAGGATCATTGAGATTAATTACTGTACGGGGAATTGATATTCGTCTGCACTTTACATTTCCCCTCATCCTGATCTGGGCCGCTTTACAGTTCGGTTTGTTGGCGGGCAATCTGAGCGGCGCGGTATTTGGTGTTGTCGCTATCCTGATCCTTTTCGGCTTAGTTACATTACATGAGCTGGGTCACAGCTTCGCAGCCCAATATTATGACGTGACCGTAAAACAGATAGTGCTTTCACCGATTGGCGGGGTAGCCCAGCTAAGTCATATCCCAGAGAAACCGGTTCAAGAGTTTGTTATTGCCCTTGCGGGACCTGCTGTGAATTTGATGGCTGCACTGCTCATGGCTCTGGTTCTATTAACGCCGGTCGTATCTTTAGGCGACCCTGCTGTAGTAATGATGGGTGTTTCTGGATTTAGCCTTGGCAGTCTGTTTAGTTTTATCTTCTTCTACAATATCTTACTTGGATTGTTCAATATGATCCCGGCCTTTCCCCTTGACGGCGGGCGGATATTCCGCTCATTGTTAGCAATGCGGCTGGATTATGTTAGGGCTACCCAGATCGCTGCAGCTGTTGGAAAGATTACGGCTATTGCCATTGGCATATATGGCCTGTACAACGGTGGGTTTTTCCTGATCTTTATAGCTTTCTTCATCTATGTTGGAGCCACCCAGGAATCGAATATGGTGCAAATTCGGAGTCTTCTACGGGATTATACAGTTGAAGATGTTTATTCCCCTTCTGTGTACCGATTGTTACCGGACAGCACAGTTCAACAAGCCAGAAACATCTTGGTTTACGGGGGTCAAAGGAACTTTCCGGTAGCCGATGGCGATCTGTTAGTCGGATTTTTAACCCATTTTGACTTTTTGAGAGCGGCCCAAAATAGTGTCGCCCATACGCTTATTGCACCCTTTATGCGTAAGGACATAAAACCTGCCTCCTTTGAAGACGATTTGTTCCTGGTTCAACAAAGGTTAATCGAAGAACGAATCGAAGCGCTACCCGTTGTACATCACGGCCGATTTATGGGCATAATCACCCTTCAGCATATCGCCGAGCTGAGACGACAGTTGTCTACTTCTCCAAGCCTCGCTATAGATAATCATTCCGCTTAGCCTGACCCCGGATCTTCCCGACTTGGCCCGCCAACTTGGCGCGATTTCTTTCCTTTATTTGGATCCAATAACCTTACTCGAACAGGTAGGGTTTTTTCTTCTTAAGATTGCCTTAAGACAACGACAATCTTCACTTAAAGGCATTCACTCCTCATTTCCTTAAACTGTAGCCGTTATTAATCATTTCAGACGGATCCATTTATTGGATTGATTTTTATATTTGGAGGAATCATGAAGAAGAAGTTTTTAGGCGTAATCAGCATCCTTTTCTTGTTATCAACGGCCGCAACAACTGTGTTGGCTGCGCCAAAGGATCTTAAAAGCAACGATAACGATCCATTTCAAGCAACATACAGGGGGATCATTCACGGAGACAAGGGAAGCCAGGCGCCTCTTACCTTGGCCCTAACCCAGGTGAACGACCAGATTTCCGGCACGGTTTATCTCGGCAGAGGTCTTTATATTGATGCGGGTCGGTGCGGTGGAGGTTATTTACCAGCCGCCATCCAATCAGCTGAAGGAGAAGTGAATAAATATGATCCGAATCTTTTAGAAGCAAGCACCGCGTTCAAAGTTAGTGGTTTCAAGGTCTCCATTGACCTTGAAGGTCTCCTTTCTTCTGATGGCGATCTCTTAGAGACTGAGGCCAAGATCGACCTACCTTGGTTGTGCGGCCGGGATCCCATTATCAACGGGACCCTTTACAAGCAGCAGCAATCTTAATTTAAAGTTTTATTAACAGAAGTAGCTGCCCTTTGGGGCACAAATTATCATTTTTTTGGAGATAATCAAATGAATGTGACATCCATACGCAAGCTGAAGATGCAG
>BTQB01000265.1:0-4138 GCA_036985655.1 Anaerolineae bacterium
CACAGGTTGAGCGTACCGAGTGCGAAAGAGCCACCATTTTCGGATCCAGTCCAGCTTGAGGTCTGGATTGAATCGATCAAGAATGCCTGCGAATAAATTCTTGACTTCATCTTCCGCCATCTCGAAATAGACATGATTTGGGTCGACGTAGTCCCCGCAGTAGACCAGGTGGTCGCCGCCGTAATATTTTTTATCGATGTAATTCGTATGTTCGACCAGGGCCAGAAAGGGGAAGTCACTATTGGTTTTATCCGGGCTTGCGGCCGGTAAGTTTAGCCAATAGGTTTTTGTCATTAGCTGATTCTTTAAGGCTAATACCAGGACAACAGCGCCCATACTCTTCAAACCCGTTAACTGATCTCGATAATTTCCGGAGATATCAGGGGCCATACGGAGCAGCTGGATTGGCGATGCCGTAACCAGGCATTTGTCGTAGATGAGCTGATCGCCGCCAAGGGTTAAGGCTATGTGATTATCGTCCGTCGAATGAATTGTCTCGATTGGCGAGTTTAGTAAAAGCTTTCCACCAGTGTTTTTAACAGCAGAGGTAAGCATGTCCACAAAAAATTGAAAGCCACCTATAAAATAGCCAAGTTTAGGGCTGCGAACCTTAAGCCTGGCCCACATCCAGGCCATATTTACCTGGCGATAGTTGGGTCCAAATTTGCCAATGAGCAAAGGCTTCCAAACCATTTCGTAAATCTTGTCGCCGTACCAGCGACGCATCCAGCTATCGGCCGCAACCTGCTCCAACTTTCGCCACGGGTTAGAAAAACGCAAGTAGGCGCTAACGAGGCCAAAACGAGCAACATCTACAAAATTGAAGCCCGGGAACGTTATCCAGGCCCGGGGAGAATCAAAGGGAAAAATCTGGCCGTGATAAACCACCGAGGTTATTGGCCTGGGGAAAAAGAGGCTGTCTTTGATATGAAGCTCCTCAACCAGGCGAATGATGTGTTTATCTGAGGCAAAGAGGTGATGGTAATAGTACTCTAAAGGCCAATCCCAGTTTTTATCTCGAAATCCGGACGCCAACCCGCCTGTTCGATCGCTGGCTTCATAGATAGCAACATCATGGCCCGCCTCCAATAATTTGTAGGCAGCGGAAAGACCCGTGATTCCGCCACCGACGACCGCGATATTCATGGGGCCACCTGACCTTCGGTCATTTGGGATGCGCGGCCGAAATCAGACCAGCCCATTCCCTCCCGGACCATGTAGAAGATCCCCAACAAAGTAATCGGCAGCCACAGGGCTGCGTGAAGCACCAAGGTGTAAGCGATTGCAACAGCATCATCAACGCCGTACATGGTTAATACTGCAATTCCTGGGGCATCAAATGTGCCGATGTAACCCGGGGCTGATGGGATGGTTGTTGCCAAATTAACAACGCCGTTCATGAGCATGAGGGCAAAGAAGGAAACCTCAAAATCAAAAGCGTGCATAACAAACCAGTATTTCACGGTCTCCAGAAGCCAGATGACTATTGAGGTGATGAATATCATGATCACCATTTTGAAGCTTCGCAGTGATTCTAAGCCCTCTAAAAAGCGACCAGTCATATCCAAAAGCGGTGGGCGAAACCTGGAGGGAATGAAGGCATTGATTAGAATCTGAGCGAACCTAAATGCTCTCTTGGGCATTGCCGCTAAAGAAAAAAAGAGAAGCAAGGCGCCGAAGAAGAAGATACTGGCGCCGATCACGATAGTACGAATGTTATTGTTTGGCAGGGGCGCCAGGGGAAGGGCGGCAAAAACAAATATAAGCATGACTAAACCGTCGAAAACCCGCTCGACAATGACCGTTGCCAAGCTGGCGCTCATGGTCACCTTTTCGCGCCTGCGTAAAACATACGACCTGAGAACCTCGCCCGCGCGAAAAGGATATACATTATTACCCATATAGCCTATAACAACGACGGGAAAGAGCCGTCGAATAGAGATCAACTTTAAAGGGCGGAGCATATATTGCCAACGCCACGTGCGAGCCCAAACGGCTATAAAATAAACCCCAACACTGGGCACCAACCACAGGTAGTTGCCCTGCTGAAACGCTGCCCAAACAGTCTGAAGGTGAAGCCCGCGCAGTCCCAGCCAGAGAAAAAAGGCGCTAATGAGAATACCAATCCAGAGCTGCCAGCGCTTCAGCAACGTGGCTCCAAAATAAGTAGTTGAGACATTTAGATTATATACACCAATATTTTGAAGTGACCTCAACACAATCATAGCGTCGTTTGGTTGGTAACCAAAAATGTCTATGTACAATGGCCCGGATTAGTTGAATCCAGGGATTTGAATAATTCTTATCGATGGTTGGTGGTTTGCAAAGTGAACGTGATGATCTATAATTTTTTGCTGAAGGTTTGGAGTCATAATATCCAGACAACAGCTGATATGATCGGGGTGTGGCTCAGTTTGGGAGAGCGCGCCGTTCGGGTCGGCGAGGTCATCGGTTCAAATCCGGTCACCCCGACAAATGAGTCGCTTTAACATATGTTAGAGCGACTTTTTGATTATTGGTGGCTTTACCGGCATGTTCTCGAATATTGTGTCACGTCGGAATAACTGTGTTATCTACTTTTGTTAGGTCCTTCCCAGGGAATTCAACTATAACAGATATGGCCAAATGAAAAGTGTAAAAGAGACAAGATATCAGGAGGAGATTTAGTGGAAGAAAATTCAGAGTCGAAAAAGTTACATGCCCTCATAGAACAAGAATGGGATCTTCGAATGGAAGATGACCCGTTGTTTGCTACTGAATGCGGCGATCACCGCTTCAACGACAAATTACCCCGAGTTCGGCCGGAAGATGTATCGAATCGAAGGCGAATACTACGAGATGTTCAAGTTAAGACGGTCGAGATAGATTCAGTGAAACTAAGCCCATCAGAGAAAGACAATCTTTTGATATTTAAGCGAACCCTAGAGAATGAAATCAAGGAGATCGATTACAAAGCCTACCTTATGCCCCTGTCCAAGGCATTTGGTTTTCATTTATCGTTCCCAGAATTGTATGAGTTTGTGCCGCTATCGACGGTAGAGGATTACGATGATTACATCAGCCGGCTGGCTGCTTTCAAAGGCTACGTTAATGATCAAATCGATCAAATGCGGGCCGGTATTTCTGATGGCTATATACCTGCCCGGGTTACTTTAGAAGGTATCGATCGATCTCTTTCAGCGCAGTTAGTTGAAGATGCCGCGGACAGCCCTCTCTTCAAACCTTTTCAAAAGATGCCTCCCGGATTCAGCAATGCAGATCAAGAACGTTTAATCCAGAACGGCCGAAAGGCAATAGAGGAGTCGGTAATCGAAGCTTATCGGACGCTTCTGAGGTTTATAAACCAAGATTATCTGGTTGGGGCCAGGAGTGATGTTGGGGTCATGGCGCTGCCAGACGGTGAAGCGTTTTATAAACACCGGGTTCGGATGTTTACTTCACTGGATTTAACGGCCGAGGAGATTCACGAGATCGGAAGAGGGGAGGTTGACCGCATTCGAAATGAGATGTTGGAAATCATAGATCAGACAAAATTTGAGGGGGGTTTTCGAGAATTCGTTGAGTTCTTGCGAAAAAGTCCCCAGTTTTACGCCGACACACCAGAGCAACTGCTGAAGGAAGTCTCGTACGTGCTGAAGCGGATGGATGGTGAACTGCCGGGATTATTCAAGACCCTGCCTCGTACGCCTTACGGAATTAGACCGATACCGGATTACAGCGCCCCTGGAACTACCACAGCCTATTACTTTCCACCAGCAGGTGATGGAACAAAAGCAGGTATATATTATGTCAACACTTATGATCTAAACAGCCGTCCATTATACGAAATCGAAGCATTATCTTTGCACGAAGCTGTTCCCGGGCACCATTTACAAATCGCCCTGCAGCAAGAATTGGGTGACATTCCAAAGTTCAGGCGGTTCGATTATTTGACCTCAACCGCTTTTGTGGAAGGGTGGGCCCTCTATGCTGAGAGGTTAGGATTGGAGGTTGGTTTTTACCAGGATCCGTACAGTAATTTTGGCAGGCTGAGCTACGAAATGTGGCGAGCCTGCCGCCTTGTTGTGGATACTGGGCTTCATGCCCTGGGCTGGGATAGGGCTCGGGCGATCCGGTTTATGATTGAGAATACATCGCT
>BTQB01000266.1:0-4133 GCA_036985655.1 Anaerolineae bacterium
GACTTTGCTGCTTGGCAAGCCGGCGAGAGGCTGTTTCAACGTTGTGCGCTGAAGACCGAATTGAAAAAAGTCCGGTCGGCCAAAGTTGCCATCCTTGGAAGCTATACAACTACTCAGCTGGGGCAGTTACTGCGTCTAGCGGCTAGCCAACTGGGCATTAGCCTTGACTTCTATGAAAGCCAGTTTGGGCAATACCAGCAGGATATCCTTGACCCGAAGAGCGGGCTGTATGCCTTTGCGCCAGATTTTGTTGTCCTTGCCGTTCATGAAGGAGACCTCCGCCTTCCGGAGTATAGTCTCTCACCAATGGATGACATTCAAGCAGAAGTAAGCCGGTGGAAAATGCTTTGGCAAGCAGTTGCAGATCGCTCTAAAGCACGAGTGGTGCAGCATAACTTCGCGCTGCCTTGCGAAGTGCCAATCGGACATCTTGGGGCACGTCTTCCAGGCTCTAAGCACATGATGATGCGGGCTGTCAATGCGAGACTCGGTGAAGAGGCTGGAAATAAAGTTTCAGTTGTAGACTGTGAACATCTGTCATCGCTGTTCGGGAAGCAGCGGTGGTTTGATCCCCGATATTGGCATATGGCGAAGCAAGCCGTTGCCCTGGGTGCCTTACCCATGCTTGCCAGGCATACAGCGGCGGTCATCGGTGCGGACCTTGGCTTGAGTCGGAAGTGCTTGGTCCTTGATCTAGACAATACGCTGTGGGGCGGCGTTATTGCTGAAGATGGGTTGACAGGAATCAAGTTAGGTAATGGGGTAGACGGCGAGGCGTTCGTAGCGTTTCAGGAGTACCTCCTCAAGCTCAAGAACAAAGGAGTTATCTTGACGGTCTGCTCCAAGAACAACTACGCCGATGCAATCCATCCATTTGAAAAACATCCGGAGATGAGGCTTAAGCGTGACGATATTGCGGTATTCATGGCCAATTGGGAGCCGAAGCCAGACAACATCCGCAAAATAGTCCAGACGCTAGGTATCGGTTTGGATTCGTTGGTGTTTGTCGATGATAATCCTGTTGAGCGTGAGGCGGTTCGTCAGTTCGTTCCGGAAGTCGATGTGATACCACTTCCTGCGGATCCGTCATATTATCGCCGATCTCTGTCACAGTATCTATTATTTGAAACTAGCTCATTCACCCCTGAAGATGGTCAGCGTAGTGACCAGTATAGAGCCCGGGCACAGATCGTGGAGCTTGAGAGCACTGCAGGATCCATTGAGGACTTTTACCGGAGCCTTCGGATGCGAGCCATCGTGGCACCTTTTGATGAGTTTCACATGCCACGGATCGCGCAGCTTATTGGTAAGACGAATCAATTCAACCTCACCACTCGACGCCACGGAATGCCTCAACTGCAGGCGCTCATTAATGACAAGAACTGCGTGCACTTGTTTGTACGGCTACGCGATCGTTTTACGGATCACGGCCTTGTCGCCCTCATGATCGCGCTGCGTAAAGGCGATATGCTCGATATTGATACCTGGTTGATGAGTTGTCGAGTGATAGGCCGAACAGTGGAGGCAACGATCTTGGAGCATCTTTGTAGGCGGGCGAGGGAGCTCGGCTGTACCTCACTTCGCGGAACTTATATCGCCAGCGAGAAGAATGCGATGGCGGCAGACGTCTACCCCAAGTTTGGTTTTCAACTAGTAAGTCGGGACGCTGGGCGTTCTGTCTGGCACTATGACCTTTCTGCCAAAGGCGCGGTTACAAACAAGTTTATTCAGACTGTCGAATCATGGGAGGTGGCGGATGAATTTGAATGATCAGCTCGTGGAAGTATTTCGTCAGGTATTCGACGATGACAACTTGACATTGACCGATGAGATGACTGCTCATGATATCCAAGGGTGGGATTCTCTCGCACATATTAATCTTATGTTCAGCATCGAGCAGGCTTTTGGAGTGCGGTTCAGTGGCAACGAGCTCGCAGAATTCAAAAATATCGGGGAGCTGAAGAGCTTTCTCATTGAAAAGGGGCATATTTAATGCCACAGGGCCTAATTTATAATCTGGTGTCCGGTTCCCAATTCTAAACATGACAACCATTTGTTTTACAACGAAGGACCTCGCGCTGTTTAGTGCAGCCAGCCACGACAGAAACCCATTGCATATATCTGCCGGGTATGCACGCACTACGCCCTACGGCGAGCCTGTCGTGTTCGGTATTCTTGGAGCGCTGGCTGCCCTTGGTCACCTCCCGGATCGAAAGGATATGGTCTTGGGGGGCGTCTCTCTCGAATTTCGCAATCCCATGACCGTCGGAGTGAACTACCGGATTGAATTGAGTGCGCCGTCCGCGCATCAATCTTTAGTAAAGGTCTATGATGTCGCTCGACTGATGATGAAGGCGACATTCACATTTATTCCTGGACATAGGCGCTCGACGGCGATGAATGTTTCAGAGTATTGCTCCCCCATAGAAGCGGCTGACCGGAAGAAAGAGGATTTTCTGGTGGGCAGTCGCGTGACCGGAATCTATGGTCCATCGATCGGTGGCTTTGAAAAGGTTGTTGTGCGCTGGGGGCTATCTGGAAAGGGAGCTACCGCCATCCAAATCGCTGCGATAATGTGGACCAGTTTCGTCGTAGGCATGGAACTTCCTGGGAAGCGTGCAATGTTTTGGCGGGTAGCGATCGATTTCAAATCAGACGGTGAGCAACAGAGGGCCCAGCTATCCTACGATGTGACAATTAAAGACTTCGACGAGCGGCTTGATTTGCTGCATACCACCGGTGCTCTCTTTTCTGACAATAGTCTGTTTGCGATTGCTCAGATCTGGGCATTCGTGCGGCGAGATTCTCCCCAATCTTCACCGCTAGAGATCGCGAATCTTTTACCAAGATCCGAACAGCTTAAAGGAAAGGTTGCATTGGTCATCGGAGGAAGCCGCGGTCTTGGTGCGGCAATCACTCAGGCTCTCGCTTTGCAAGGGTGCTCGGTTCTGGTGAACTATCACAAAAGCAAGGTGGAGGCTCAACGCATTCGCGAGAGCCTTGGCGATCAATCCAGCCTGATTGAATTGTTGCAGGGCGATGCCGCTGATATCCAATGGTGCCGGATCTTGCGGCAACATATTCTCAAGGAGTATGGTGGACTCGATTTTCTTGTGTGTAACGCCTCCCCGCCAATTCGCCCCCTCCATTTTGTGCCGGAGAATATAGAGAGATTTCAGGATTTCCTCACTAAAAGCCTCGCGCTGGTCAGTGTGCCAATGTCTACTTTCCTAAGCTCTTTATCCGAGCGGTCCGGTTGGAATGTCCTTGTCTCTTCAGCTTTTGTGCGGGATCTCCCTGCGGAGTTGCCGCACTATGTTACCACTAAGTTTGCTGTTGAGGGACTGGCGCACTGGGCCGCCGCCTACTATCCGCAGGCACAGAGCCTTATTGTGAGACCGCCTAAGTTGTTAACGGATCAAACAAACACGACTGTAGGCCGCCATGAGGTAATGGCGGTAGAACAGGCCGCCGCTGCTATCGTCAGACATCTCTGTAACTCCAGGCCGTCCCAAGCAGTCCAGATATTGGAAGACTTCTAAGTGATCCAGGGTACGATCACTCGATGCTTACGAGGATACAAATGAACCACGCATCAGACAACACAGCTAGCAATCAAGCGAGGATACTACTGCATTCACAAAGGAATCTTTACAGCAATGTTCACTTTCGACTTGGACTGTATGAATTTGAGGAGATAATCAGCCAGGTAGATTCAATAGATTTGCTGGCCCCACAACGTAAGAACTGGTTCAAATATGGTACTAGAGTCGCAAACCGACTCGCATCATATTACAATACCTCTATTAACCCCGGGATTTCCAAAATTAAAGTGCAGAAGAACTACGATCTCTTTTTTGCGATTGTAAGTTTTCCAAGAGATTTGTTGCACATTAAGTACCTCGAAGGCTGGAAAGATCGCTGCAAAACATCCATCTGCTGGTTGAACGAAATCTGGATCCGAGATATTCCTAGGACTACATATTACCTGCGACTACTTAGGGACTTTGATTATGTTATACTCCAATTGGCAGGAAGTATTGAACCAGTTCAGAAAGTGATTAAGAAAAAGTGCTTGTATTTACCCTATGGTATCGATGCCATCCTATTTTGCCCGTACCCGAATGCACCCC
>BTQB01000267.1:0-4131 GCA_036985655.1 Anaerolineae bacterium
GCATCAGGCTTTACTTTCTTCACCCGATATCTAAATTCCTCCCAAAAGCCAGGAGTTCTTATCTCGTTGGGAACATCCAGCCGCCAGCCATCGATGTCGTATTCTCGAAGCCAATATTCGGCTACCTCCATGATGTATTCGCGAACCTGCGGATTATCTGTGTTGAGCTTTGGCAGCGCAGGAATATCCCACCAGCACTCATAATTTGGTGGGGAGCTGGGGTCATAGGCATTTAGAGGCCATCCCTTAACGATGAACCAATCGGTCCAAGGCGATTTTTCGCCGTTTTCGAGCAGGTCATTGAATCGATAGAAACCCCTGCTTGCATGGTTAAAGACCCCATCAAGCACAATCCGGATATCTCTGCCATGGGCTTCCTCTATTAGCGTTCGAAAGGCCTGGTTTCCACCCAATAGAGGATCGACCTGGAAATAATCATGCGTGTGGTACCGGTGGTTACTGGCGGATTGAAAAATAGGATTCAAATAGATGGCATTGAACCCAAGGTCAACCAGATAGTCGAGTCTATTGACTATACCAATCAGGTCGCCCCCTTTATAACCATTAGAGCTCGGAGGGGAGTCCCAGGCCTCTAAGTTTGATGGTTTTGCTACCGAATCGCTTTTGGCGAATCGATCAGGAAAGATCTGGTAAAAGACAGCATCATTTACCCAGTCGGGGGGTTGCGTGAATTCCAATCCCACATTTTTTTCTGGTGTAGGCCATCGTTCGCTCATGGGGATATTGGCAGGGTAGTGGGTTATTTACTCTATCGAAGAGATGATTGGGCTGATGCTACTTTGCCTGGTCGCTGACGGTAAATCGAAGGGACCCCATATCTTTAACGATGACGTGAATGCCCAGGTAATGTCGACCTGGCTTAATTATTGAATCACGGACTGATATAGTCAGCGCTTCACCTTTACGCATTAGAACGGATTGATCCGGGTTTACATCTGTGAAAAGGGCCTCATATTCACCGTGTAAAAAGCTGCAATTTTCCATTGGGACTGGCTTTCTGTCCAAAAGCAGGGGTTGTACACCAATAATTCTTGCCGGCCCCAAATCGTTCTTCATCTTAAATTGAAAGCCATTGGAGGTTAGCCTTAGACTTCCTTTAACATAGAGGGATTTAAGAAGGAATTCTGGAATTTTAGCCACTATTTTCTTCTTTAATTTGGCGAACAATAAACTGAACAAAAACAGTTGGGAAGCAAATCAACATCAATCCGCCATTAAGACCGACTCGATATGGTTTACGGCCCAATCAATCTCATCTTTAGTGATGATGAGGGGTGGAGCGAATCTTAAGACGTAATCGTGGGTTTCTTTTACTAAAATACCGCGAGCCATAAGCTCTTCCGCAAAAGGACGCGCCTTGACAAAGAGTTCGACGCCGATGAAGAGGCCTTTTCCGCGAACCTCTTTGATGTGACTGCTTTCAATGCGCTCTAGCTTTCCTTTGAAATATTCACCTAGCTGCCTGGAACGATTAACCAGATCATCCTCAACGATGACCTTCAGTGCGGCGCGTGCAACGGCCGCGCCAAGTGGATTTCCTCCAAAGGTGCTGCCGTGATCGCCGGGCTTAAATAGACCCAGCACTTCATGGTCCGAAAGAACAGCCGAAACCGGGTAAAAACCTCCACTCAGGGCCTTGCCGACGATCATTACATCGGGTCGCACATCTTCGTGATCACAGCCAAATAACCTTCCTGTCCGGCCCAACCCAGTCTGTATCTCATCGGCGACAAGGAGAATATTGTGTTCTTTACACAAATTTGCAGCAGCCCTTAAGTAGCCGTCTCCAGGGATGATCACACCGCTTTCTCCCTGAATTGGCTCGAAAAGAAAGGCCACCGTATTCGAAGTTATTGCCGCCTCCAGAGATTTGATGTCGCCATAAGGAATTAATCTAAATCCCGGTGTAAATGGACCGAAATCAGTTTTATAGGATTCCTCCGAGGAGAAGCCAATTATCGTCGTGGTGCGCCCATGAAAATTTCCCTCGCATACAATTATTTCGGCCTGATCCTTGGGTACACCTTTGGTGATATAACCCCACTTTCGAGCAGCCTTTATGGCGGTTTCAACAGCTTCGGCCCCAGTGTTCATTGGCAGGGCTAAATCATAACCTGTTAACTCACACAAATCTTTCAAGAACGGTCCCATCTGATCGTTACGAAATGCCCGAGAGGTCAGGGTCAATTGACCCATCTGGTCTACCGCGGCCCTCATTATTTTGGGATTGCAGTGACCCTGGTTGACGGCCGAATAGGCGCTGAGACAGTCCAGATATTTCCCTCCATCTACATCGTAGAGCCAAACCCCTTCCCCCCGGCTGATGACAACATCTAGCGGCCGGTAAGTATGGGCCCCATAGCTGTCCGCCAAGTTAATATAATCTTCGGACGTGAGAGGCTCATTTTCCACTTGAATCGATTCCTCTTGAAACTTAGCTGCTTTGATGGGGCTGACTTCAGGCATAACTAATCCTTAAAGAAGTTTTGGGCGTGATAAACACCCATTAATATTACCTGAGCCGTCCATAAAAATCACCTAATGCACTTTGTCCGGAATCTGAGTGAAGCCAGCTTAACAAGCGTCGTAATTCTCCGTTGGGTTCGCTCTTGCTAACAAAGTAAAGGGGAATTGATAAGGGATAGCTCTGGTCGAGCACCGTATCTGGCAGGGGAAGGATGCCTTCGAGGGCCAGGGCCTTGTTCCGATCATTCACCCCCATGGCAGTGAGGCCAAGGGCATTCCCCTCAGATTGAACAACTTCTGGGATTAAACGGCTGTCGGGCACGATTCGGGCAGCGCCGCTGATCGACCGGCCGCCCATGACCCTTTCCTTAAAAATCTCGAGAATCCCGGAACCTGGCTCAGGAAGGATGATAGAAATTACATCATCCTCGTTAAGCTTATCGATCTTGTGGTTGATGCCTGTGGCAAAAAGGCTGCTTATCTCATCCACCGTGATCTCTTCAAACAGATTTTCAGGACTAGCTACGAATACCAGACCATCCATGGCAATAGGAGTATGCCACAGCTGTGAATATCCTTCAGTGCGATGGACTACGACCGCATCCAAAAGACCTCGATCCAGATCCTCTAACAATGTCTGATTAGAACCGGTGAGGATATGGATCTGGATATTCCCAGGGGCTGAAGCAAAACCATTTTCGATGATTTCGCCGGCCCTACCCGCTGCCTGCGAAATTCCCAAATGAAGGATTACCGGCTCGGTCGTCGGGGTCAAGGTTGGTGTGGCAGCAGGGCTCTTAGCGCAGCTTGAAACAATAACAATAAGCGCCGCCCCCCAGATAATCCGAAGAAGCCTGCTAAATATGTGACTCATCCAAACGAAGTCAGGATAAGAAAGATAGAACCGAAGGCGAAACAGTAAGCAGCAAATATATAGAGAGTTCGCTGGCGCAGCCAATTCATCAAAAAGCGGATACAGGCGTAGCCGACAACGGCCGCAACGGTGAAGGTTACCAGCAGCAATGGAACCTGGCTTGAGACGTCTGGCGCCTGGGATAGATCCACGATGGAAAGCAGCCCAGCCCCAGCTATCGCCGGCACTCCAAGCAGAAAACTGTACCTGGCAGCCGACGGTCGATCCAGCCGGCGGCCTAAACCGGCCGTGATGGTAATGCCGCTGCGTGAAATTCCCGGAAGTAGGGCTAAGGCCTGCAGCAGTCCAATTATGGAGGAATCGGCCCAGGTCATCCTGGAGACGGGCTTGTCACCGGTAACCAGCCGCTCGCCAATCACCAAAATGATACCGGTACCTATCAGCAGAAAGGCGGCCGTGGTTGGCCTGGCCAGGAGGGCGTCCAGGAAATCGTTGAACAGCAGCCCTGCCAGAACCGCTGGTATCGTCCCAACGACGATGTACCATCCCAACCTCGACTCTAGAGAATCCATGAGCTGCCGCCGGCGAAGTCCGCTGATAACGCCAGTGAACATTGACCATAAATCACTAAAGAAATAGGTAACAACGGCAACTGACGTTCCTAGATGAGCGATAGCTATGGCGTTGAGATTAGGTTCAGCCAGGTTAAAGGGAGTAGGGATGAGGAGAAGGTGGGCGGAACTGGATACCGGCAGGAATTCCGTTACTCC
>BTQB01000268.1:0-4129 GCA_036985655.1 Anaerolineae bacterium
AGAACCAAAAAGGGATGTGGCATGACTTGAAGTATCAATTGATGAGTCCGGTGAAAAAAATCATTTGGCGAATATAAACTTCTGTTAATAAGCTGGATATGACCCAGTTAGTACTTCTGCCCGCGAGCGAGATAGGAAATGACGCATTTTCGCCCAAAGGCCAAAAAAAGCATGACTAATCAAGTCCATGCGCTCCGCCACCACGGCGCCCATGACACTTCGTATCACACCGCGGACAGGCAACTTACCCGCCGGGAAGACATGCTTGAAGGAACGTACCGTAATTTCGACACCGGCCCGCAGGGCATTGTTGGCAGGGCTCATACTTTGACGCAGCAAGGCCGCCTGAATCCAACACGGACACACAATCAAGGTAGGAGGCTTGCGTTTGTTAGGTCTCACCCGACAGTGCTGATTGAAAAAGAGGCGATCCTCACAAGCTGTCCGGTCAAAACGAGCCAGCAACCAGTCGCCCTTACGCCCGGTTTCCAGCGTCGTAACTTGACCTTGAGGACAAACAACACTCCGTGGGAAGTCATCGTTATCCAACAACCAGATCTATTCCTCCCAGCCCCATCGGTCAGAAGCAATTCGTCTCCCGCGAATTCGGGCCGGCAGCATTTGCGCCTGATGGTCTCGATAAGCTGTCTCGCCTGTCTCACCGGTGTAACCACCATACACCGTTATCTGGTTTACTGTGATGCCGCGGGCGCTTTGTTCTGCCAACGATTCTGCCAGCAGCTGTCCATCGTCGGTGGTATTGGGAGCCACTTGCACACTGGTCAGCAATTGCACTGGATTATGTGGGTCACAGGTTTCACTCAGATTAGCCACATATCCCTTGCATCCTTTCCCACCCTTCTTGCGATAAGTGGTTTCCGGATCGTGTGGCGATTGCAGCACATCACCAGGTATTTCATCGGTCGGCCGCATGGCTACTTGTTTGTCATCGTCTACGACATACAAATCTTGCAGGACACGTTCAACCATTTGGATGATCTCGGCATCGGCCTGATATTGGGTCAATACCTCGACCAGTTCCAGCAGCAATTGACCTACTTGTACCAAATGTCCCGCCACCTCTTCTTGCTTGATTCGGTAGCAATAATTCTGTGGTTTGGGGTTCAAGTACTTTCCGTGGTCTGCGTATCTCTTTTCATTGTCGGCCGCCGGCAATGCGCTTACACCTTTCTGCAACGCCGACAACACCAAGCCCAAACGGCTCATTTGGGCGATAGGCTCATCAACTGGGTGCTATCCATCCGTTGCCAGCCCGTTTTCAACTCGAGTTCCGTCAACTGCTCATCAGTTATCGTCTTGAAGGTCTCTTGGTACAGGTTGATGCCTGTTTCCTGGGCATACTCACGTACGCGCCGCCAAAAATTGTACAAGGTTCGCAATACCGGCACTTCCTGGTTCAGGTTGTTCAGCCCCAGCGCGAAACGTACCAGCAAGTCAAAATGTATATTCTCTTCCAACTCAGCATCGCTCCAGCCAAACCCTGTCTTGAGCATTTCGGCGCCTATGAGAACGTTCACCGGTGCATTGGGCCGCGAGTCCTCCTCACTATACAGGTCGGCATATGGCTCTTCGGGAATTCGCACAAACAGCTCGTGATGAAAAGTGTGAGCCCACGAATCTACCATTTCCCGGCGCAACTTAGGTGGCAACAAAAACAGGCTATCGAACAAGCTGGATTGTTGATGCTTTTGGTTTTTTTGAAACAAGGGGTAACTCCTGTCTTTGCTTGCCCTAATTTTACCAGTTTTCTCTAGTTGAGGTTGATTCTTGAGCCCTATGACCTTTTTTCAGGGGACTCATCAATAGTTTATAGACTTCTTAATATATTAAATATTGACGAAGGCCTACATGAGAAGACTGCCTGCAAATTACCTTAGATCCAAGGTGTTTATTATTTAGCTGTCGATAGGGATCTAGGATCAAATTCAGGGTCGAAGGTTGGCAAGCCTGAATCAGGTGAAGGCAGGCCATCGAGGTAGGCAGCGACTATTTTTCGGGTTATATCAATATCGTTCCAAGGATATTCAACTTCACCGAAACACATCGATTGTTCGTGCCCTTTACCACAAATTAGGAGTAGATCGTCCTTTTGAGCGATAGATAGGGCCCAATAAATCGCTTGACCCCGATCGGGAATCCGCCAGAAATTTTTTCCTTCAATTCCCCCATGAGATCGGCAGCCCGCGGCCATGGATTCCAGGATATCATCCAGGGAATCAGTGCGGGGGTCCTCAGCGGTGAGAATCGTACAATCAGCTATTCGAGCTGAAACCTCAGCTAACAGTCGACGTTTGGCCACATCTCTTTTACCAGCGCTGCCAAATACCGTTATGATGCGGCCGCCAACCATCCCCTTTGCGGCCGCAATCGCCTTTTCCAGTGCGTTCGGTGTGTGAGCAAAATCGATAACTATCTCAAAGGGTTGGCCAGCCTCTAGCCTCTCCATCCGGCCGGTAAGCTGTTTCAGGTTTTCAATCCCCTTCTTAATTAATTCAGGGGGGATTTCCAGAACGTGGGCTGTGGCTGCTGCAGCAAGGATATTGTAGATATTAAACGGGCCAATCAGGGTTGATGCTATTTGAATTTCAACTATTCCATTGGTTAACTCACCTTCATTCTGGGGAAAACAGAGGGTGAAATCAGTGCCGTCACGATGATAATTTATCTCTTTCGCAAAAATGTTGGCCCTTTCATCTAGCCCATAGCTGACGCTCTTTGAGGGTGCAGCCGCTGAAAGGGAGGAAAACGATTCATCGTCGGCGTTTAGAACGGCTGTCTTTTGGACATATTTTTTTAAGGTCCCTCCGCTCCGGTTTTTTATATGGCCCAAAGAGAGGCCTCGAAATAACCGGGATTTTGCAGCCAAGTAGTTCTCATAATCCCCATGATAATCAAGGTGTTCATGGGTAACATTGGTTATGACTGCCAGATCAAAATCAATTGCATCCACCCGGTGTTGGGACAATCCATGGGATGTCACTTCTAACACGCAGTGGGTTAATCCCTTATCAACCATCCTTCTAAGATGGCTCTGCATCACGGGCGCCTCCGGTGTAGTTACGTGAAGGGCTAATGGCTCCTCGCTGTCACCAAAGGAGGCTATTATTGTGCTAAGCATTCCTGTCTTAAGGTTGGCGGCTAACAAGATCTCATTGATAAGGTTGACGGTTGTTGTCTTGCCGTCTGTTCCGGTAACACCGATATTGATCATTTGATTGCCTGGGAAATCATAAAAGGCGGCCGCCAACCAGGCTTCGACAACTGAACTGTCATCGACCCGTAAGTAAGGAACTGAGCCCAATTCGTGATCAAGCTCTTTCTTCGATCGCTGTCCGATTATTAGGGCTGCACCTCTTTTAACTGCCTCACCAATATAAGCATGGCCGTCGGTGCCGGTGCGCACTCGGGCGATAAAGCAGGCGCCTGGCTTGACATAATCAGTGTGCTCAACAAAGCTGGAGATGTTTACATCCGGACCGGCATACTTCGGCGGTTGTGGAAAGGGTGTATTGTTTACAGCAGCAGCCCAATCGTCTAACAAGTTGAGCAGTCTTCTGGATTTAGCCTTCATGATAACTCTTCCCGCAGCTGGTCTTTGGCTAGATATTCAGCAGCATGATAATTAGACATGGCCCGCTCGATAACAACAACCCTTGTCTGAAATCAACTGCCTCCTTTTCTCCTGTTCAACCGGTTCATCTCGATGCGAAGACTATTCTCAAAAGATAATAGGTTGCCAACGCCGGAACCAGCAACTGGAAAAACCCGGCTATTAGTGAAATAGGGGAAGGTAAAATCTGTCATTTCGCCTTCCTTAAGGCCAGGAATAGGTAATATTCGAGCTGTGAGCGGTTTATCTAGCCGCTGTGATAGGGCTGCTATATCGAGCAAAATCCCTGCCAGGACCTCTTGCTTAACATCCCCAGGGATTGGTATTATGTCTAGTCCAGTGCCACATACCGCCGAAAAAGCTAATAGTTGATCGATGGATAAATTCCTGCTGGCGACACGCTGGGCTATCACCGAGTCCTCAAGAACGGGAAGGAGAAGCCCGTTAAAGCCACATCGTTTAAACCGAGCCCGGCTAAGCGTATCAGCGAGAAAGGCC
>BTQB01000269.1:0-4128 GCA_036985655.1 Anaerolineae bacterium
GCGCCAGTTTCCGAGAGGTCTGAGTAGCTCTAATCCATATTCTATTAAGACAGCGCCGATAGCTGCACCTATTAGGCTTTCGATGCCCCCAATTACAGCCATGGTAATAACAATGCTCATTTGGCGAATGAGCATATTGTTTGGTGTAAGTATGCCTATATAATGCCAGTGAATAGCTCCCGCCAATCCGGCAATCATGGCCGTGATGACGAAAACCATCACCTTGTAGCGAACGACGTGGACACCCATCGCGGCAGCGGCTTCTTCATCTTCCCGGATAGATCGCCAGAAAAGCCCAAATCTCGAATTTGCCAGCACATACATGAATATAAGCACCCCCACCAGCATGGCCAGGTGAATATAGTAGGGGGGGATATTGGATGTCGTGCTCGCGACCAGCGGCTGGAATTGCATACCATCAGGTCCGCCAGTTGCTCGCCGTTCCGCATTTAAGATTAAGCGGGCGATCTCGGAAAAAGCGATGGTGAAGAGAGCCAGATAAGTACGTCGAAGTCTCAGAACCAGAAAGCCAATGATCAATCCAAATACCCCAGCCATTATGACGCCTAGGATGATCTCTGTAACGACATTTGTACCTAGCTGCTGGCCCAATATACCAGCCGTGTACGCCCCAATAGCCATGAAAGCCATGTGGGCAAACGAAAATTGCCCGGCGTAACCGGCTAGTAGCGCCCAGCTTGAAGCCAAGACTGCGAAATAATAGCCCGAAATCAAGATATGTATCTGGTAAGGTGGCATGCCCAACCTGGTCATGACAATCGGAAGGGTGATAGCCACAATTAACAAGATGCCAACGATAAAGGCAGATATGCTTAGAAGTTGGTCCATTAGCTTCTTCTGGGTCCTCATAATTTCCTTCCAAATAAACCTTGAGGACGAACCAATAAAATGATGGCAAATATTATCAATCCGAAGGCGTCCCGGTAAGCCAGCGCCCGGTTAGGATCGGGAAAACAGCCTGTACCCAGCGACTCGACTACACCGATAACTAGCCCGCCAATGAGAGCGCCCGGAATGGATCCCATTCCTCCCAGAACAATAATGACAAATGATTTGGCGGAAGCCACAACGCCGACATCAAAGACCCAAGAAAATACCTGGACCAATGTTGCCCCGGCAATTCCGGCTAATAGGCAGCCAAGTCCAAAGGCGAATGTGTTCATCACCAAGGGATTGATCCCGGTCACAGCGGCAGCGTCCTTATCCTGGCTAACAGCTCTTAAACCCCGCCCGGTCCAGGTGCGCTGAAGGAAGATAAACAGGGAACCAATGGAGACAATTGCGATAATTGCAGCGATAGCTCTGTTAGAAGGAATAATTATGTCAAGAACTTCGGGGATCCGCCAATTTACAAACCGGTCTGCCTTAACTGGAAATGGGCCTACAATCGCTAAGGTTAGATATTGAAGAAAGGAGGCCAGGCCAAAGGTGATAAGAATAGCGTACTCACCCGGCCGCTCTACCTTGCCCTTGTGCATCGGCCGTAAAAACATTTGTTCGAAGATGGCCCCTATTAAAAATGTCGCCAAACCCGATATCAGGATAGCTACTATCCAGGGAAGGCCTATAAAAGTCTCCAACAGGAAATAAGTAACAAAGCCGCCAATCATATAAAATTCGCCGTGTGCAAAGCTAACGATCCCTAGCACCGAGAAGATGAGTGTCAGTCCAATCGCCATAAGGGCATAGATGGCGCCAATAATCAATCCATTGGACGTCAAGCCCATGAGATATTCCGGCGATTTGGTGCAAGCTTCAAAGATAATGCTGTCCATTAGGCGGTCCTCCTTAGCCTATGGTCTATGGGGGTGGGTTACCGGTCCCTTGTTACCCAAGGGACCGGTAACAACTTAATCAAGCAGCTGGTGCTATTGATTCTGCACAACTACTTTTTCATTATCTTGACCAATATCAAGGTCGTATAACCGGTCCCTCACTGGTGCGGTAGAGATCAGGCCAAATGACCTCAATATCGTCAGCGCTCTGACCGGGTTCCGTATACTGCAAGAAAAGCAGGGGTACTTCTGGCCACTGGTGCCACATCCATACTGGCTCGCCTGCTTCTTCGGGTGGATTGTCTATCCCGTAAGGAAAGTAATAGCGCCCTGCAGCAAGATCGATGTCTGAAGCTTCAATAGCGCTGATGATGGCATCGGGATCGAGCGAACCAGCCCTATTGATGGCGTCGGCCATTAACCGCAGGGAGTCGTATGCCTCAAAGGCATAGGCCTCTGGGAACCTACCCATTACTCCGCGATATTTATCAGCAAACTCAAGACCCAGATCGGTCGCAGAGGATGCCCACGGTCCGATTCTAGGGACGACAGCAAAAACGCCATCGGGCACATTTTCCCAATATTCTTCATCGTTAAGCGCAACCTGGTTGGCAACCACAATGGTTTCCGCCGGATCGATCCCGCCTTCATAAAGCTGCTGCTGTAGATTGTAGGATTGTTCACCGGTCACCTTAATAAGAATTGCGTCAGGAACGTTTTCAAGAGCCCCAATTCGCTGGGCGACGGATGAGAAGTCCTGAGTCGTCTGTTCGGTTAAGAAGACCTCAGGAGTCCCTAATCCAAATTCGGGGAACGCAAGATTGGCTTTGTCTACTTGACCGGTTCCATAACCAGTGTTTTCAGCTACGATGACAATAAAGATTTCGCCGTCTCCGTTGTAATCTCCGACCTCAGTCAGCCATTTGGCATCCATCTGCGCCGTGAATGTTGACGTTGGAGCTATCCGGAATACCGCAGGATACTGCACACCGGTAATATCATTATTGTATGTCTCGGCGAAGATCGTCGGAATGTTATACTTGTTGACGACCTCCTTCATTGTCAAACCAACCGCGCTGTGATACTCGCCGACGATGGCCACAACGCAGTCCTGGGTTATTAGACGTTCGGCTACCGCTGTGCCACGCTCGGGTAAACCCTCGGTATCATAAACGACAATATTTACAGGTTTACCCAATATCCCACCAGCATCATTGATATCATCGACAGCGATATTAAAGGCCGCCTGCATAACTAAGCCACCGGTTACTGATCCGGGCTTTGACAAGGGGGCGGACGCACCAATAAGGATCTCCTCAACTTCATCAGCATTTGTCGCCGCGCAGCGACCGGCTACTTCCACCTCGGCCGGTACTTCAACCTCAACCTCAACTACTCGAGTTACTTCAACTTGAACTTCTTCAGTTACAGTCTGTTCAACTATGCGGGTCACAACGACCTCGGCCGCCTCTCCGATGACTTCAACAATGCGGGTTACTTCGACCGGCTCCGCTTCACAAGCAGACAGGACAAAAACCAGGGCCAGCATAATAAGTAGTATATATCCTCGTTTTAACATCTATTTACTCCTCCATTTCCGTTAACTTTGTATAAAAGCCTTCAGTCAAACCAATAGGTATTCCATTTCCGCTGATTATCTAGCTTACGATTCACCTCCTTGCGAACGCTTTATGTCTGCTTTCTGTCCGTGGTTCTTTTTGAGCCATTCACAGCATGACGGCACCCTCCTCCACGATTACACGCTTATCAAGTATCACGGTCGGCCGGTAAAGGACCATATCCATGTGAACGGGGCAGTGCACATCACCACCATAGAAGACATTATCCCCTATCGCCACATGGACATTTCCCCTTCCCTTTTTTTCTTCTTCAAAGTCACCGTTCTGCCTGCATGCTGGATTGAGACCTATACCAATCTCAGCAATGTTGTCGGCGTGCTCGATGGACTCGATGATCTCCCGGAGCTCATCAGCTTGCCGGCAATCGCCATCAACACGGGTTATTCGCCCCTGGCTTATTTGGAGATGGATAGGGCTGTCTGGCTGGCCAATGTGGGCGATGGGGCCGTCAACGACCACGACGCCTTCTGCTGCGCCCTGCCGGGGCATTTGGGAGACCTCCCCGTCAGAAAAAGCAGCTTCTAAACCTGGCTCAGTAGCGAACCCACATTCCACGATGACTGCCTCGCCGGCTATTGGCGCTCTTAAATCTGTGCCAGCCGGTGTCGATAAGTGGATCGTCTTGGCCTGACGCCAAAGGGCCGCGAGCACCTGTCCTTCCTTGTAGAGAGCTTCGTAATTTGCTCGGGCGC
>BTQB01000270.1:0-4094 GCA_036985655.1 Anaerolineae bacterium
GTATATATTTATCAAGGCGGGCATTTAGGAGGAGAAGAGATAACTACGAACACCAGACAACAGAATAAAAAACAGGTCTGGGATTTTTGGCGGGAGTTGAATAACTCTAAAGCCGAGAATATTGCAAATATTATTCGAGCCTTTGCACCTGAGGACATCTCCTGGATGGGTCCGTATCCCATCAATAAATTAATTGGCATTGATGCGATCACTTCAAGATTTTGGCATCCGCTCTTGCATTCATTCCCAGATATCAAACGAGACAGCTATATCTTCTTCGGAGGCCAGTCCAACGGCCGAGTCGATGGGCGGCTCGATGGGCGAGAGTGGGTTTGTGGCCTGGGTCACTTCACAGGAACGTTTGAACAAAATTGGCTCACTATTCCAGCGAATGGCAAAGAAACGCAGATCCGGTGGGGCGAATTCTGTCGAATGAATGAAGGCAAGATTGTCGAAATTTATATGTTGCTGGATATACCGGATGTCATGCAGCAGGCCAGTTTTCCTGTGCTGCCGCCTGATCGTGGAGCAGTTGGCCTGTGGCCACCTCCACGAGCAGGGAATGGCATCCTTTTAACTGCCCAAGATGAACAGGAAACAGGGCAAAGCCTGCAGCTAATCAGAGCAATGATCTTTGACGGTCTCAATAAGTTTGACCAGTCGAAACTCGAGAGCATGGGTCTGCTCAAGTTTTTCCATCCACATTTGCAGTGGTATGGTCCGAGCGGAATCGGTGGCTGTCGCAGTCTAAAAGAGTTTGAGAAATTTCATCAGAAACATTGGCTGCATGCGTTTCCCGAACGCCGGGTGCAAGATCTGGATGCTCTATTTGCGGAAGGCAGCTATATGGGCGCCTCAGGTTGGGGGGGTGTAGCAGCCACCCACACCGGCCAGTATTTGGACTGTCCACCCACGGGCAACAAGATCAGCATTAATGGGATGGACATCTGGGTTCGAAAAGGGAACAGGCTGGTAGAGAATTGGGTGTTTGTTGACATGATCGATCTTTTCCGTCAGCTTGGAATTGACCTCTTTGACAGATTGCGACAGTCGATCATGCAGCGGAGACAAGATGAGAAACGATTCTTTGCATCTGGCAAATATAAAAAGCGCGACGGTGATCGTCTGCTCTAAAATTGTGTGACGATCGACTTGATCGTCGCGTCGTCGGAGTCAAGTGCTGATCTCCTGGCCAATTTGCCAGCATGAAGGAAAAGTAACTATGAGTACCCAAGATGATAAATACCGCACCTCAACCTTTCAATACATGCCCGTTGATCAGGCTCAAAATATCGCTAACAAGCAGCGTGTCATCGACATCGCACAGCAGATGGTCAATGCACCGCAAGCTGAGCTGGATGACGCAATTCGGGCCAGCTACCATACAAACGCCAGTGTGAACGTGACGCATCCGCTCAATGAATTGGGTAGCCTCGACGAAGTAGCTGAGCAACTTTGGAAGCCACTGCGCCACGCAATCCCAGATGTCGAACGGCGCGATGACATCGTGGCAGGCGGCCGGTATCGTGACACAACCTGGATTGGCTGTGTTGGTCATTACGTTGGCACATTTGAAAACGATTGGCTCGACATTCCCGCCACACGCCAGGTCGTCGTCGTACGGTATGGTGAAGGACACGAACTGCGCGACGGCAAAATTGCCACGAGCAATGTTTTCATTGATTTTCTTGATTTGATGCAACAGGCAGGCTGCTGGCCCATTGCCACCAGCCTCGGCCGGGAAATGCACTGGCTGCCGCCAATGACTCGCGACGGAGCGATTTTGACACCCCAAGACAACGCCGTTTCACAACGAAGTATCGAGCTTGTCCTCAGAATGCATGCCGCACTCGGTAATTACAGTGGCCAGCCGCCTACACGAGAAGTGCTGGATGAGATGGAGATGGTCGAGCATTGGCATCCCAAGTTCATGTGGTACGGACCAGCAGGGATCGGCACGACACGTGGACTAAAGGGCTTTGAGGATTATCACCAGGTACCATTTTTAACGGCCTTCCCGGATCGAAGCGGTTCAGAAGTTGGTCATTTTATTCGCATCGGTGATGGCCACTATGTGGTGACTGGAGGTTGGGGTTATTTACAGGCAACACACACAGGGGGTGATTTCCTTAGCGTACCGGCCACAGGTCGGCGAGTCAAGATGCGTGTGATGGATTTTTATCGCTGCGATGATGAGACCATAGTAGAAAATTGGGTTCCCTTTGACATTCCCCATCTGTTACTGCAAATGGGGGTGGATGTTTTCGGCCGTATGCGACGCCAGTTCCGCTAACCTCGGCCAATCAGAACGAGCGAAAAGCTCATGAAAGGATAAGCGAACTCAAAAACTGGTAATAAGTAGTTAGCTGATCCAACCCCTCAAGAAATGATTCGCCAATGGCTTGCGAGTCAGCCCGAGTTTCCGCTTGTAGCAATCGAAATTGTCTAATCATAAACTAGCAACCTTCGTTCTTGGACACGAGGGCAATTTGCTCGTAGATAATTGAGTGCCAATCGATATGATTCATATATCCCTGTAGATGCACTTGCATCCATTTAAAAAGGTTGCTAGGAAGATGCAGATTTACGGTTCCGAAAATTCGCAATTTCTTCTCCAGTATCCTTGACAGGAAATCGATTTCTTATTATTATCATAGGTGCGGAAATCGATTTCCGAATTAACGGAGGGATACTTTTGGCCGTTACGATTCATGATATTGCTAGCTATCTAGATCTGGCGCCGTCTACTATTTCCAAGGCCCTAAACGACTACCCTCACATCTCGACTGCGACTAGAGTCCGCGTTTTCGAAGCTGCTCGTGAGCTGGGATACTATCCCAGCGCCTCAGCCCGCAACTTGCGACGTCGAAGGACCGAAAGAATCGGCTTCTTATATGGTTTCATCACAGTCGACGTTGGCGAGTATGCTTCGCGGCTTATCAATGGCGCTGTGAACGCAGCCGAGAAAGCTGGTTACAATGTTTTGCTTTACCCCTTAACAGGAAATCAGCCAGAGAAACTGACGCGTATTTGCAACACGGGCGAAGTCGAGGGCTTGTTATTGATGGGGGGTGAGCATCTGGCAAGATCGATTAATCTATTACAGAAGGAACGGATACCGTTTATAGTTTTGAACCGTCAGCTTGATGAACCCGATGTGTCATTTGTCTCGGCCGATTACCATAAGGTGACTTACGAAGCCATCCACCACCTCATCGAATTAGGCCACAACCGTATCGCGTATGTAGGCCAGAATGTATTAGAGAAACTCAATAGCGATCGTGTTTACAGTTTCAGACAAGTACTTAGGGAGGTGGGCCTGTCCGTAGATGAAAGCCTCGTGACCTCCGCAGGTCCAGAGCCGGGTGCAGGATATGAGGTGATGCATAAATTGCTTGATCTTGCCGATCCGCCTACGGCCGTTTTGACAATTCACGACCCGCTGGCAATCGAATGTTTACATGCCGTTGTTGATGCGGGGTTGAGCGTGCCAGAAGATGTGGCCATCATTGGGTCTGATAATCTTCGTGAATCACAATCCACGAAACCGCCATTAACGACAATCCATCCCCCTTTAGCTGAGATAGGTCGACGGGCGATGGAAGGTTTGCTACGCCAACTATCCGATGAAAGCGTTCCCCCGACCCGCTTAATTCTGCCTGCTAAATTAGTCATTCGCCAATCTACGGTTGCGGGAGGCGAATCCAGATAAGGCAATCTGCCTGAATTAATGACTCTTTAAGGTCCGTAGATTTAACAATAACGATTTCGAAACGCCTGTTAACCAATTAAATTTAATAAAACGAGTGTAGGACGATGGCAAAGGAAGAAAAAAATCCAGAAGAAAATCCCACGCCGGCTGAAAAACCTAAAGCGTTATCTCCTGCGGTTCCAGAGACCAGTCACATCATGCGTCCTTTGGGCGAGCCTCGTCTGATGCCGTCCGATTTCACAATCTCATTGGGCGCCAAGGGCAGCACGGATCGGCAGCTATTGAACCCCGGCACTGAACGCCGGCAGAGTATGAACGGTTTCGAAGATACCTACGTCGATATTATCGACTATATCGTCCGAATCACCCACCGCATCTGGGA
>BTQB01000271.1:0-4076 GCA_036985655.1 Anaerolineae bacterium
AATATTCTCAAGAGAAACGGTCGACTCGCGCCGCAAGGCCTTTCGTAAAATGGGCTGGTGGAAAGCAGCAGCTTCTCCGTCAATTCGAAAGCTTTTTTCCGGAACGATTCAACTGCTATTTTGAACCATTCGTGGGCGGCGGTGCCGTATTCTTTCATCTATGGAATGGAAATAAAATTCCGAACGGTATTTTCCTGTTCGACAATAACGAAGAACTAATAAACGCGTACAATGTAGTTCGAGACAATGTTGACGAACTTATCCAGCTTCTTGACAGTCACAAGTTAAAACACAGCCGCGATTATTATTATGAAATTAGAGCCCTTGATAGACAGGATAATACTTTGAGCGATCTAGAGAGAGCTGCACGCACTCTCTATTTGAATAAAACGTGCTTCAATGGTCTTTATCGTGTGAATAGCGCGGGGCAATTTAATGTTCCACTTGGGAGCTACAAGAACCCTAAAGTATTAGACGAAGAGCTGTTGAGAGCAGGGAGTACAGCTTTGCAGAAAGTTGAAATTATGGTGGGTGATTTCAGAAAGATCGTTGATTTTGCTGAAGCTGATGACTTCATATACTTCGATCCCCCCTACGATCCTCTAAGCAAGACAGCCAATTTCACAAGCTACACTGCCAGCAATTTTGGCGATAAAGACCAGGAAGATCTTGCTGAGATATTTTCAACTTTGTCTGACAAAGGCTGCCTCTGCATGTTGAGCAACTCACACACGCCTTTTATTCTGAGCTTGTACAAGCAATTTAGGATTGAGACTGTAAGAGCTATCCGGGCGATTAATTCCAACGCCAGCGGCCGGGGCGCCATCAAAGAAGTGGTCGTATTGAACTATTGAGATCAGGATAAAATGGCCGGATATATCTTCAGCTTGGACAGCCTGAAATCTCTTAACCTCTATACTAGAAACGGCGTTTACGCTACTAAGCTCTCCATTCCACGAAACAACTGGCTCACACACCATGAAAACGCTTTTGCCGACTATGCCACTATGCAGGAGGGGGATAACATCTACTTCCTTTTCAAACGACGTATCTATGGTATAGGTAGACTTATTCGGATTGGAAATGATTGCTAGTATTTCAATTATCCTAATGCGGGAAGTCCAACTGGATTTACGTATGAAGATACCCAAGATTTCCTCTTATGGGACGAGGGAGAAGATAGTGTAAACCAGCGGTGTGTCTGTTACTTTGAGCCAGATCCGTACCTCTTTAAGACTGGCGTAGACATGGATGATGTCTTGTCCTCAAATCCGGCCGCTTTCAAGATGCTTAGAGCTTTTTGGAAATTATCCTTTATCAAATTTGACGATGAAGAAAACCAGGCGTTTCGGGACATCATTCTAAAACGAAACCAACATGCTCTAGCTAATACAAGGCCAACGGATATATTTGATTTCACACCGACTCATAAACAAATTGAACAACGTCTAGCTGCAGCAGATTACAGCCTGAGCTCCGGTATTGCTTCAGTACTATCGGGCTCTGCAAATGAAGATCGATCGCGCCACGAAATGGCCATCGAAATGGGGATCTTGCACCAATTGGCTACTGGCGATCCAGAAACATGTGGTCTCCTCGGTGAATGGGATTATTTATCACACCAGGTAATTGCTTCACCTTTCAAACCGATAGATTACATGGATAAAATGGACCTATTTGGCTACGTTTATGTCCCTGGGTTCAGACCTACTAAGTCACGTTTCTTGGTAGGAGAAATAAAGAAGGATGAAGCCACAACTGAAGATGTTGACCAATTGTTGAAATATGTGGACTGGGTTCGGGATGCGTACTGCTACGGTGACTACTCGATGATCAGAGCGTTTTTAATCGCCTACGATTTCGATTCGGTGGTAGAGAAACATGCGAGAAATGTGGGGATCAGGAAATATACTGTTGGAGTCAGACCAACAAAATCCGATGAATGGAATCAAGTCAAGCTAATGCGTTACCGGTACGATGTTAAACGGTGGCGAATCTATTTGGAGAAACTGTCCTAGAGTTTGCAGGCTTTAGTTTACAAAACCTTGAATTATTCAGTCCAAACGCCATCTTAGTTGTATGGGGAAAGAAGGCCGGGTAACGGCTGCTGAGATAATAGTCTCTAAGTTAGAGACCCTAATAATGATCTAATTATCGATGGCAGGGGGTAGGTAGTGCTCGATGATCTCGCCCTCATCGATGACATAAACCTCAACAGCACATTCATCTTGAAGGAATTGAGCGAGGGAATTGATGTATTCGTGGGTGGTTAAGGCGGTTTCCTGCGATGGGTAGCCCAGGATGACAATATTGACCTGATGTTCCAGAACAACTTCCTGAAGGGCGTCGCGAAAGGAACCGCGGCGAACTACGAGACCAGCCGTTACCCCGGCCGTCTCGGCTCGTTCCTGGGCCATGGCCAGTAAAAATTCACCCAGTTCATCCAGTTCGGCTTCCATGAGATCTAACCTCGCCGGCCCAGCCAGAAGGTCAAGGAAGCTTACATTGGAAACGTAAAGCAATAAGAGCGATGCGTCTTTTCCCCGGGCGAGCTCGAAAACCCAATCCTGATTAAGATAAGTAGAATCACCGCCACGGGTGGGATATAGAATCGTCGACATGGCCGGCCTCCTAGATCAGTACAAAGCGGATCAACAACCAAATAAAACCGACAAGCAAAGTGAGAAAAGTCACTGGCAAGCCAACCTTTAGAAATTCAAGGAAAGCGATTGGGCGGCCGGCCTGGGAGGTGATGCCCGCAGTGACCAGGTTTGCTTCAGCGCCAATCAGGCTGCCGTTACCTCCCATAGCCGCGCCCATGGAGAGGGCATAGTGGAGCACCTTGGTATCAGCTCCAGGAACGGTCGCTGATAGGAAGTCGGCGATGGGCAACATGGAGGTCGCCAGGGGGATGTTGGCGATGAACACAGACAGAACGCCAACGCCGAAGACCATGATAAAAATAGCCAGAACCAAGTTCCCACCGACGATGCGGCCGATAACCTCGGCAATAATACTGATGAGCCCGACTTCCTGAATAGCCCCAACGACCATAAAGAGGGCCATGAAGAAAACCAAAGTCGTCCAATCCACAGCCTGAATCATGTGGCGGATGTCTGGTTTGAGCCAGACCAAAAGCGCCGTTGCACCGATGAGAGCGGGTACGGCCGGCACGATGAGGAATCGCTCGCCAACGATGAAACCTGCCAGGACGAGGGCGAATACCAGGCCGGATTTCCAGAGGGCATCTTTTTCCTTTATGCGGGCATTTTCCTCAAGCCGCTGGTAAAGGCGAGGGGAAATGCCACCACTCTGTTTACGCCATTCATCGCGGTAATGCCAGAGAACATAAGCGGCCATAACGACCAGGGCCACGATCACACCGGGGGTCTGGTTCACCAGGAAATCGGTGAAACCTATGCCTGCATGGGCGCCGATAAGGATATTTGTAGGTGTGCCAATAAGAGTGCTAATGCCGCCAACATTGGAGGCCAGGACCTCAGGTATTATCAGAGCCAGAGGATTGATACCTAAGGCCAGGCCAATCTGAAGGCTGATGGGGGTCATGAGCAGCATGGTTGTGAAGTTGTCAAGAAGGGCTGAGGCGACGGCGGTCACAGCCATCAGGATTAAAACCAGCATCCAACTCCGGCCGCGGCTGAGGCGATAGGCTTGAAAGGCGGTCCATTGGAACACCCCGGTGCCTTCTATCACGGCGATGACGATCATCATAGCCATCACCAAGAAAATCACCTCCCAATTAATATAGCCTAAAGCCTGATCAAAGTTGATGATATAGAGATCAGGCCAGAAGACGACGGCGGCAAAAGAGACCAAAAACACGGCCGATAACCCAGCCAGGGCGGCGGTTGTGCTGTGCAATTTCTCCAGGGCAATGATGACAAGGACCAGGATGAAGATAATGGTCGCCGCCCAAAATCCGGCAGTAACTTCCTTCTGCAGCTCTATCTCACCCAGACCCAAAACATTGTTATTGGTCAGCTCGCTTAACTCGGTAGGGGTCAAGGGAATCGCTATGTTTTTGAAGTGAGGTCTTTCGATGATGACCGACAAGC
>BTQB01000272.1:0-4015 GCA_036985655.1 Anaerolineae bacterium
AATGGGGGTCGTTCTGGCCAATAAGAAACCTTTGGTCGGACCATGGGAATTAACACGTCATCTTTATAACAACCCGAGGGTCCGTCAAGAGGCCACGGTTGGCGGCGGTCTGCCGGTTATGGGAACACTGCGAACACTTCTAGATGGTGGGGATGAAGTCATATCGATAGAGGGCCAGATGAGCGGGACCATGAGCAGCATCACCAGGCAGCTGGATCAAGATGTGCCTTTTTCAGAAGCTGTCAATATGGCACGGGCCAGCGGTGTTTCTGAACCGGATCCAAGAGACGACCTGAATGGCTGGGATGTTATGCGCAAAATGGTGATCTTAGGTCGGGCCTGTGGTTGGCCCCTGGAGCAATCCGATATAGAGGTGGAATCGCTGCTGCCACCGTCAATGGTAAATCTACCACTCGCTAAGTTTATGGAATCGGTCTCGGAATTGGACAGCTCGATGAGAGAATGGGCTAAGACAGCCAGGAAAGCCGGGCTGGTTCTGCGCTATTTGGGCCAGGTGGAAAATGGTCGCGGGTCGGTAGGGTTGAAGGCGATTCCGGCCGATGTGTTGGCGTCCCCGAACCCGATGGCCTCTAACAAGATGATCGCTTTCCGGACGCAAAGGTATAACGAAGAACCACTGTACCTTGGCTCCAATACATCAGGACCTGAGACGACGGCCGCGGGGGTGCTTAGCGACATGGTCAGCCTGATCAGAGAGTGGTAGCGTCCTGGTCTGAAGTGAACCCAAATTAATGGGATTAGACCAATCTATCCCTTATTGCAGGGCCTTAACCTTCTGTTTCCTCTTCTATCTCGATAACTGGCCGGTAGATCCCGTAGATCAAGTTCGCGCCAGGCAGATACAGTCCCTGGCCCGCGCTGAGGGGATCCTCTTCCGGATTACCATTCCAATCAAAGATCTCTGCCTCAGTGAGCTCGTACCACTGGGCTAGATCGCTCAAAGTGAGGCCGGCATTGATGTCGTCCTGGGTTATTACGTAGATCGCTCCGTTGGCAGGAGGTATTAGCAGAGGCGTATCCCCATAGATATTTTCTCCGGTCAAGCGACCGGCATTTGCCTGGAGAATGGTGGTGGTGGACACGGTGAATTTTTGTGAAAGGCAGTAGATGCCTTCTCCTGGTCCGGGTTTATACTCAATAACTTGTTCCCTGGCGGGCTGGGTAGTGCAATCGACCTCCTCTGGAGGGCTGCTCTCTTGAGGGATAATTAATGCAAATCCGACAGGTACAGCATCAAAAGTGCCCAGGGGGGCCAGTGAAGCGATATTAGCGATGATAAGTTCATCTAAGGTAATGGTGCACATCTGGGCGATTCCGGCTAAGGTGTTACCGGGGAGTACCTCGTGTACCTGGCAAAGTGGAATCTGGATCTCCGATCCGGCAATCAAAGAAAATTCATCTATGCCTTGATAACCGTTGGCAACTGCCAGCGCCTCGGGTGATACGTCGAATTGATCGGCAATGGCCAGGAGTGTATCACCGGCCTGGACTTCATAATAGAAAGCAGCTGGCGGCGGTGTAGAGGTTGGTGATGGTTGGGGAGAGGAAGTGGGCGTCGGTACGGGCGAAGTAACAGTTGGAAGTGGGGTTAAGGTTGGCGTTGGGGCCGAAGCCGTGTCTTGGGTAGGTTCAATTGGTTGAACCGGTATCCTTGTATCTTTAACTTCAGGTTCAATTTCAGGGCTTGACCTTAACCCAGATTGTCCGATGGTGGGCTGCGCAGCTGGCGTCTCGCCTTCGGTCTCCGATTGGCATGAAGCCAGGAAAATCAGTAAAAGCGAGGCACATATGAATGTTAACAGTTTGATTGGAACTTTTGATGGGATCATCACGTTCTCCGGAAAATTGGACTCATCAGACAGCCAGGATAACCTTTGGCTGTTTTAATCTTCATCGTTTGTTAATAGGGTCATAGGCGCGGAGATGATCGATCTATTCCTCTGCAATGGTATGTCTACGCCATCCGGATATTCAAATTCCTGGGAAACGCCGCCATCTAAATGCAGCATGACATTTAAAATTTCAGTTAGCAATTCCTGATCTAATTTAACAGAAACGTCGCGGCTTACCCCTGCTGAGACCCAGGATCGGCCGACAATCTCCCCTGGTTCACCATCGCTATCGTTCCGGACTACTACCCAGGCGTCCTCATCGACTACCACCAGGGGGATCGTAATAAACATTTCATCTGAAACCTTTTGATCTTGCGTGATCAAATAATTGCCGCTGTCGGTACGAACCGCGAATGGCTGAGGGAATCGACCCTCAACGAGGAGTGGTGGATCCGTCCTGGGAAACTCAAATTGACCAATGTCTTCCAGATCTTCGTGAATCATTAAATGGAGCAGAGGGGTTGCGGCCAAAGGATTGACCTCAATCTCAATCCCCTCATTTATTCCATCTTCTAAAGCAGCCCAGCCAATAATCATACCGATTGATCCCTCGTCATCATTATAGACAACCAACCATCCGGGTCCATAAGATACGGCCTTCTCGACCACTATTGACTCTCCAACTACAGGCTGATCGAGAACAAATACATCAGGCGGAAACTTGGCTAGAAATGATGAGCTAATAGGCTGATCTAAAACGCGCACCACGGGATCTTCATCATTTGGGTTAAAATTGCCGATCTGATCCATATCTTCGTACAGCACAGCGTGAATTATTGGTGTAGCTGATCGCCAATTAACTTTTATTGCCAGATCTTGCGTCAACCCGGTGTTTACGGGTACAAAAGCCAGGAGGGCGCCCGGATCCCCATCCTGATCGTTATGGAGGGCCAGGTAACCATCAGCCAGGGCTCTGACTGCATCAACCATGATTATGCCATCTTCAGATACGACCTGATCCGATACCGTCAATGAGGGCAGCGTCGCCTTATTATCGGCAGTAAAAGATATGGAAGTCATCCGACCATTAAACTTAACCGGCGCATCCGGACCGGGAAACTCAAAGACACCGGTAATACCCCGGTCGTAGTATAGGACTGCGTAAAGAACAGAGGTGGCCATTTTGGGGTCGATCCCCACTGTTAAGTTTTCTGATTCAAAGTTATCGATCTGGCTGAAACCCAAGACATGTCCAGGCTCTCCATCATCATCTGATTGGATAACGATCCATCCAGGTTGGTCAATGGTTGCTTTATTGATCATAATTTGGCTGGAATCATCGATTGTCTGATCATCAACATCAATGGCAGGTGTAATAATCTTGGGAGTAGCTGTTGGGCTGGGTGAAGGCGAGTCTGTTGGTAACGGTGGCGGCGTGGAGGTTGGCGCCGAAACGGCTTCGCCGGTGACCGGGGTTGGGCTGGCGACAGTGGGCTCGTTTCGACCACAGGCTGCCGAAAGAACCACCAGGATCATAATGATTGAAGTACGAACCATCCTTAAGAACGATGTACTCACAGGGATCATTGTAAGCCAACAGCGAGAAAAAGTGAAGCAAGGGGATAAGCGCCACTGGCCAATCTAAAGACAGGAGAAACGGCTGGTCTGGTGGGAAAACCGGTCCCATGCAAGTTGGACCTTTGATTGGGTAATAACTTATCGTTTTCTTACAATTGGCGGAAACCTAGCAGCTGAGGGATCGATGAGAACCATCATTATTGACAGTAACTGTGTGTTTTAGTCCGGAATCGGCGTCTTGAGACGGCGTCTTGGGACGGCCTCTTGAGAAGGTGTCTTAAGATGCAATCTCTAGATAAAGGGATAGCATGGTGGAAAAAACCGACCAAATTCTTCAGAACCGTTATCGGCTGGACCAAATCTTAGGACAGGGTGGGATGGGAACCGTTTACAAAGAGCTAAAATGACCTAGAGTTCGTCGAGGTTAAACGAAAATCCGTAGCGCAAATTGTTAGATTGCGGGTCGAACTAACAGTTCAACCTACAGGGGAGAGCTTGCGGGGGTTGAACGAAAATTTGTAGGGCAAACTGTTAGTTTGCAGGTCGAACTAGCAGTTCAACCTACAGAGAAGAGCTTGCCGAGG
>BTQB01000273.1:0-4008 GCA_036985655.1 Anaerolineae bacterium
ACATACCTCGAAAGTGATATTGCCATTGCTTTCAAAAACACTCGTAAGACAATTACGCAGCAATTCACAAACGTTATAATTGACGATAACTATGGCCAAATCAGTCACAAGTTGGATTCTAGCACAGGAGATCTCACTATCAAGATCCACAAAAACGCCAATTCCATACTCATACAATCTTCAGCCAAATCCAACTGCAAATATATTTTGATAATCTAATATTCACTATAAAAGATGGTTTGTTGGAGATAACAATATGCCTTATCGACGATTAGTTCTTATTCTCATCGTGATTCTTATTACATTAGGAGCTTTTTCAACTGGCTATATATTTGGCCAGTCAGAAATTGCCCCGATTAAGCTTATTGGACCAGCTTCCATAACGCCTGGGGCTGCTCGGGACTCATTCCGCCCTTTCTGGGAGACATGGCAGATCCTTAATGATGATTTCTTTGAGCAACCTCTTAACAATGAGCTGCTTGCTGAAGGTGCAATCGACGGCATGCTGTCTGCTCTCGAAGATCCAAATACCCGATACTTGTCACCTGATGAAGAAGAAGCTGCCCGGATAAATCTGAGGGGCAGCTTTGAAGGAATAGGCGCTGAAGTCACTGAAGAGAATGGATCAATTACGATTGTTGCTGCATACGAGGGATCGCCCGCAGCCAACGCCGGACTAAAGAGTGGAGATGTATTGCGCCAGGTTGATGGCGTCGACCTAACTGGCATGGACATTAATGAAGTGGTCAGACTCGTACGCGGCCCCGCAGGAACGGCCGTTAACTTGACAATTGAACGGGACGGATCTCGCTTTGACGTGAATATCATCCGCGACAAAATTCGAATTCCGAGCGTCAGAAGTGAGCTCCTGGAGGAAGGCGTAGCTTATATACGTTTAAGTCGATTCTCCGATACAACCACCCAAGAGTTTGAAGAAAATCTGGATTCTTTAATGACCTCAGAACCGACGGGCCTTATATTAGATCTACGCAACAATCCTGGGGGAGGGCTATCTACTGCTGTTGATATTGCTGACCACTTCTTAGGAGAGGGACTAATCTTGACAGAAAGATATGGTAACGGCGAAGAAACAACGTTTGAAGCTGATGAAAAGGGATTGGCACAAGATGTTCCTCTTGTTGTTTTGATCAACGAAGGAAGCGCAAGCGCTTCAGAAGTTGTTGCCGGAGCTATTCGCGACCGCGAGAGAGGTGTGTTAATTGGCGCCAGGTCTTTTGGCAAAGGAACTGTTCAAATATGGCGGCGATTAAGTAATGACGGGGGTCTTAGAGTTACAGTTGCCAGGTGGTTGACGCCAGATGGAACCTGGGTGAATGATGAAGGATTAACGCCCGATATTACCGTCTCCATGCCTGAACCTGAGGAGGGTGAATTGATCGACGCCCAGCTTCAGAGGGCCATAGAATACCTGCTAGGGCCAGCAACCTTGAACCAATAGGAGAGTCGTTTAATTTAGACTGGATCCCTTTTTAAATTCTTCGACTCGATCCAATATCGACTCAGCTCCTCCGGTGGCAATTTGACCTTGCGTCCCCAACATAGAAGCCAGCTCTTCGATGCGACCATCCTGATCAAGGATATTCACGCTGGTGATAGTGCGGCCGTCCGCCAAGCTCTTACTGACACAATAATGACCATCGGCGTACCCTGCTAACTGAGGAAGATGGGTAACCACTATAACCTGGTGCCGATTGGGATGGGTTAGGCCCCATAATTTCCGGCCAACTATATCTCCAATTCGCCCTCCAATTCCCTGGTCGATCTCATCGAAAATGAGAGTTGGCGTCTTGTCGACCTGAGCGAGAACACTCTTGAGTGCAAGCATGAGTCGAGAGGTTTCGCCACCACTTGCCACTTTTGCCACGGGTTTCAAAGATTCGCCTGGATTTGTTGATAGCAAGAATTCAACTGAATCAACGCCACTCTGATCGAAGGCTAATCGTTGATCGTTGACATAGACCCCATTAGGATCTTCTGTCCAGGAGAAATCAACCCTGAAATTTGCCTGCTCCATATTAAGCTCAGTAAGCTCCTCCTCGATAACCCGAGCAAGCCTTGCCGCTGCAGCTTTGCGTTTTTCAGAGAGTTTTTTTGCGAATTTTCCTACTTTATGTAAAGCTATATCTTCGAGATTTTCTAATTCTACTATCCGTTCTTCACTGTTTTCTATTCTTTCTAACTCGAGAGCAGCATGGTCGCTCCAGGCAAGAACCTCCTCGATTGAGTCGCCGTATTTACGCTTTAACTGGCTGATCAGCTCCAGGCGCTCTTCGACGAAAGACAATCGACCAGGATTGAATTCCAATTTGTCTCGATAAGATAGAAGTTCGGCTACGATATCAGATAACTGGTAGTTCAGGTTATTCAACTGATCGAGCACATCTTCCATAGACCGGTCCAACTTGACAAGCTGGTTGATGGATTGTTGGGCTTGGCCTAATAAGTCATTAACAGAAGAACTATTGTTATGGGCATCATCTATGACCCGAAGAGCTTCGGCCGAATGCTCAATTAATGATTCTGCGTTCGATAAACGGATGCGTTCATCTCTTAATTCATCTTCCTCTTTAAGAACCAGGTTGGCAGCAGTTATTTCCGCAACCTGGTAGTGGAGCAGGTCTCGACGCTGTGCTAACTCGCGTTCATCCCTTCTTAGCCCAGCCAATTCCTTGCGGATCTTCAGCAGGCGATTGACTTCTTCTGCCAACCGCGAGCGTTCTTCATCCAATGTTCCGTAGCCATCTAATAAATATTTATGAGATCGGGGCTGCAAAAGCGTTAAATGTTCACCCTGCCCGTGTATGTCAACCAACATGCCTCCTATGCCTCGAAGAATATTTAGATTGACAATTCGACCATTTACCCGGCTAATATTGCGCCCGTTGGCGCGTATTTCTCGGGCAAGGGTCAAATATTGATCGCCATTATCTAATGCTTCCTTGGCCAATACCTCTTTAAGCGCATCGTCCATCTGTGAAGCTGTGGAGAACGTAGCTTCAACATAGGCGCTGTCAGATCCGGTGCGAATCATTGTCGTATCAGCTCTTTCCCCGAGGACAAGCGCCATAGCGTCAAGAATTATCGACTTCCCTGCCCCAGTTTCCCCTGTTAAAACATTAAAACCGGGTAAAAATTGAATGCGCAGATCATCAATGATGGCGAAATCATTTATCACTAATTCAGCCAACATGTTCGCTCATGACCTCTTCCCCTGATTGATCAGCGCATTTGATAGTAAGCTGCACCACTGGCTGCGACTACATATATGCCCATTAATATTATCCCAAAGAGGCGAAAATTTATTACACTAGCAAGCAGAAAGAGCAGTCCGGGGATGACTATCGCAGAGGCAACTAAATACGGCAACCACCGGCCTCTCCGCCGCCTAACAGCTTTGATTATGATTCTCGCTAAGAAGGTCCCAACAGCCGGAGCGAGGAATATAAGAAAAAATCCAAAAAAACCTATGGAAGTAAAGAGCCAGGCCAGATAACCTGCTATAAAGCCAAGAGGAAATGCAATAACCGCCGCGATTATGTAATCGACCACAGTAGCTGTGTAAAAGATATCTTCATGTTCCCGGATACATTCTGGGCATCGATAACCCACCGGGGTAAGGCGCGCACAGCTGCTGCAGATCGGTTTTCCACAGCGATTGCATCTGAGGTACGTTTCCCGGGATGGGTGATTGGCACAAAATAAGACCTCTTTGGACGCCGCCGCTTGATGGTCATGATCGTGTTCCAACTCATGCCCATTTCTTTGCGGTTCTTTCAGATCAACGGCAGCTGTAGACTTGGAGGAAATATCAACATCGATTGGTTCGAGTTTGCTGTCATACTCGCTGTTATTAATTTGAGATTCACCAATTGGCGAGGAATCATTTTCACTGACAGCATCAATTTCTTCGTCGGGTGTTGGTCTAAAAGGTGATTTTTCTCCTCTGACAATGGCCAGACCATCACTTGCGTCAATATTTTCTGGATC
>BTQB01000274.1:0-4004 GCA_036985655.1 Anaerolineae bacterium
GTCAGCACAAGTGTATAACAGCAATAGGGTTTTCCAGCTATGATCACCTCGGACAATCCGACCACTAGGCCAAATTGCTTTCCCTCCGGTGACGGCCGGTCCCAAAGCGCTGCGCCACTTCCTGAGACAAAAACCCTTTCGTTGTCCTTGAATTCAAGTCCTTCAGACCAGGCCCAACCGAGATAATAGTTGCTGGGATAAGGAGTTGGCGTTGGCGCCAGGGGTTCTATGATTTGGGACTCTTCAAGTTCTGGTGTTGGTGAAACAACAATAACCCGAACACTGCTGGGGAATAATTGGCTGACTTCCGCGGGCGTCGGCATAATTATCGTGACATTGACCTGTACCGGGGCTGGCGTTTGGATTGGATCAGGTGGAATTGGTACCGTCGGGGGGATTTCGAGGGGTGCGGCCGAAACAGGATTTGGATCCGGCCGCTCACAGGCTGCGAGCCCGATAACTGCTAACAGGCAAAGTCCACCTGCAAGACAGCGCTCTGCAATTGTCCTCCCAACCATCATTTATGAACCAATCAGATGAATCCTAAATAAAATAATTTAGAATTTATATGTATAGTCCATTTAACGCCCCCCGACTATAGGAAGATATGCCCTTTCGGCAATACAACCATCGACTATTACCAGATTGGAGAATTTTGTCATCTGCAGATCTTCGGTGAGAGGCATCACCTTAAAGAAACAGTACTGTTCCAATTCGTCCTCAACCAATAATTCAGTTTCGAAACCGTCTTTAGAAACAGAATCTATCACCTTCATATTTTCAGGGGTCGGTCCGGCGTAAACATCATAAGATCCGATTCCTGTCGCCCCATTCCAACTAAAGAACAAGCGGGTTTGAGTAACCGCCTCACTGCGACCCACCAACACCGGCGCCCAGTACGGTTTGCCTTCCCAGGGAAAGCGAAATGCACGGTAGCTAAGCGTGATGGTGTTTTCGAATTGTTGAGTGAATGACATTTCATATGCCGTTGTTCCATCCTGCTTAACTTCAGTAATAGTAGGCACATTGAAACCCCAGCCGATAACTGTATTCCCGTTTGGCAAACGTTGGGCGTTACCAGCGGCAAATGAATTGGTATTACTTCGATGCTCCCAAACAAGCGTGGCAATCTTGTTATCTTCGTCCAGTTTATATTCTACTGCTCTTGAATAGGGGGACGGCAGGTGGTTATCAAATATACTAATATTCCCGTTTGGCAGGCGTCGAGCATCGTGCTGTTGGAAAAACGGAACCGGATCATTGATGAATATAAACTCGTTCTTCTTACCGCCAAGGCGCCAAATAATTTCACCGCTTCCTCGATCGATCTTTGTCACTTCATCCAAATGACGGGACGAAATAATCAAGTTTCCGTCAAAATCCATTTCCACGGAATTACCATGTACATAGTCCACTGTAGAGCCAGTCAAAATAGTACTGCTGTCGGTTATGTCAATATAATCCCAGCTGCGCCATTCAAAAACAACGTTTTTTGCCGAATCGAGTTCTTGGACAACCAGACCAATGACCGTTGCATTGGGATCACCGCCCTCCACAATTTCACTCATGTCTACCGGCTGAGGATCGTAAATTAGTAAAAGCACATGTTCATTTGGCAGGATGATAAAATCATGTCCATCAGTTTTATATCCATTTCCTGCCTTATATGTATCGACTACTTTATATGTGGAGTCCATGGCCACAAATTCATTAATCGAGGCTTTATAGAACGTCAACAATCCATTTGGCTGCTTCTGAAAATTTATTATATTTCTTCGATCTAATTGCTTAAAAAAAAGTGGTTGACCATCATTTTCCAGAATCATCAAATAGGGGGTTTGCATACCGATAGATGGTGGCTGTTTTAAATTTACATTTACATTGCCAAGAAAGATGTAGCCGTCTCCAGCTTCATTGGCTGGCACCGTAACAGTTATCGCAGGAAAGTCATCGGGGATAGTAACATATGCGCTGATCGGCACTGTTCGTTTGACCAAATAGCTGTTCATCTCCGGGCCAGGGAAGGTAATCTGCTCAAGGGATAATGGACCAACATCTAACAAAATGCTATCTCGTTTCGACGGTGAGATAGAAAATTTAAAATTATTGCCCGCTAGGCTGCTCCCGTTTGGATTTTTTTGAGCTTGCTTTACTTTAACATTTATAATTTCACCAGGCGTAAATGATCGATAAGGATCAAATATCACAGTTACACTGTCATCTGCTAAAATTGTTTCACCATGATGAAGACCACTGAGGTCTCCTTCGACGGTAAAGAAGCCGCTCCCGAGCTCCTCTAATTTTAATGGGAAATCATAACGTACAGCTATTGAAGTTTCAGGGCGGATCAAAGATGCATCCAGTCTCGGGGATGTATAAATGATTTCGTTAATCTCCTCAGTCCTTACCGGAAGGATGATAACAACAGCCAATAGCGCGACCGACAGCAAAGAGACGAATACCTTCTTTTTCATTTTTGACTCTCCCAAATCGTCAGAACGACATTGATTTCTACTAAATAGTCTAATTGTGGCCCATGAACAGCTGTACACCCAGGATAATCAACTGCACTTGATACCAGTTATGTTTGGTATCCTGCTATTGGTCGGCTCAAGCTTATTATTATCTACCCCACCTATTGATGTCAAGGGAATCAGTCATCACAAGATTTTACCGGTGAATAAGCTTAAAAAGAACGATCGCTGACTTCGAAAAAAAATCAATACGACACCAGACGGAAATTGGCCTTGAGTTGAGCCAGGTTCACTTCTTCAAGCGCCAGCCGAATAGTTGAATCCAGATCCAATTCCGACCTTTGGTATATCCTGGTTTCAAGCCCAAGTTCAGGAATTAATATGATTGCCTGCCGTCCTCTCCGGTCAACAACTATTCCCTCTCCTACCCATCCAGGATTCTGTAACAGATAAACAAGGACCCAATGCTCATTTGATTGCCGCTCTGCCCATCGAAGGTCCTTTCGAATTGCTTCGGCCGCGCCAATCCTCTCGATTAATGCCTGATTATCTATTGTAGGTTCTCCTCGAATGTGTGCCCGTAACTGCTGGTGAACAACTAGATCCAGGTAGCGCCTCAGAGGGCTGGTCGCCTGAACATACAAAGAAAGACCAAGACCGGCATGAGGACCCGGATTGGTGCTCTGGTGGCTCGCTTTTAACGATCGCCGTAAGGCAAACATGTCCGAAATAGTTTCTCTTCGATCAGGCGGATCTTGAGGGGGGTCTTGAATTGTAAAAGGCAGTGGCAGCCCTTCCTGTATCCCATATATGGCTACTCCCTCTCCAACCATAAGCATGGATTCTTTTACAACGGTTCGACTGCGTAATTTTTTGAGAGCCCGTACAGAAACCCTTCCATCTTGAACTGTTATTTTGACTTCTGGCAGATCGATATTAACTGCCCCGTTTTCTATCCGTCGCTGTTCAAAAAGGCTGGATATCTTAGATAATTCCACCAGTGGTGGCTCATCCAACAACGTTTCAGCCTCCTCATAGGTCATTCGGACAACCTTTATCCAGCTACGATAAAGTCTAACGTCCAATATTTCTCCATATTGACCGGCGTTAAGCTCGAAGGATATTGCCGGTGATACTTCTTGTAAGCCGAGTCCTAACAGCTTTGTAGCCGTAGGAGGGAGCATGCTACCGGTTCCATCGGGGAGATATAGGCTCCCGCCTCGAGACTGTGCTTCCAGGTCGGCCGGGCTGTCTGCTGGAACCAGGCTGGCTGCATCGGCTATATGAACCCAGACTTTCCCATCCTCATAGCTTATTGCATCATCTGGGTCTTTACTGCCTTCATCGTCAATGGCCAACGCCTTCATTCCTGTAAGGTCTAACCGGTCTTCATCTGGGAGCTGGCCCAATTTGATGTTGGGGGACTCTATTGGTATACCGTTTCTCGCTGGGTAGGGGTTGGTTGTATCCTCCCAAAAACCGATCTTCAGAAGAAGTGCATGCGCATTTTCAGGTGTTTCGGAAAGGCCT
>BTQB01000275.1:0-3990 GCA_036985655.1 Anaerolineae bacterium
CCAGCTTGGCACTCCCTCCCTTTATCCTCCGGTCCTTCTATTAGCTTTAGGGAAGATGGGTGTGTCGTTCTAATCATAGAACATGAGAAACGAATATTGGACACGGCCGCAGAGGTAAGACAAGTCGTTCCGTTCGCTGCTGCACTGCAGGGGATAATTATTGTACACGGTTCAGCCGTTTGCTTGAACGACGGGGTAGCTGCGTTTATCGGTGCTAGTGGCGTTGGAAAATCCACGCTAAGAAAGATCATGAGCAAAAAGGGGTTTGTTACTGCCGCTGACGACCTGCTATTATGTCAAATATATGTGAATGATGTAACTGTACCAGTCCCTGATAGCACTAGAACTAAGCTCACTGACCTTCCTCTGATAGCTATGTACTTCCTAAGCCGCGATGAAAACCAAAAGGAGCTTGATTGCGAGCAAATTTCCAAACGGGACAGTTTCCTTAGCCTGCTTCGGCACGGTTTTGGCGAGTTGCATGCTGAAAAGGCCTGGCGTAATCTGTTCCTGGGTTATTATGAAATAGCACAGCGGGTACCTGCATTCCGGTTGAGATTGCCTAACGGTATGGATCATCTCAATCTGGCAACAGAAACCATCAAGGGTCATTTATCTGCTCGAAAACCCGCCAAACAAGGGCAAGTGTTCACCCAGAGGTTTTCAAAGGAACCAGATCTGTGAGTGGTATTGGAGGCATCGTCCATTGGGATGATCGACCGGTCGAAGCATCTGGGATCCAGCGAATGATGCAGATGGTTAGGCACCGGGGCCCAGATGGTCATTGGCACGAGGTCCACGGGCGAGTTGGGCTCGGTTTTGCACTACTAGCGATGAAGAAAAGCGACAACCAACACCCTCAGCCCGCCTGGTTACCAGATGCATCCTGCGGCATTGTCGCTGATGTTAGCCTTTACAATCGTGGTGATATCATTCGCCGGCTTGGCGAAGTACCCTGGTGGCCAGATAAGCCAGCAGATGCGGAAATAATACTGGCAGCATATGAACGATGGAGAGAAGATCTTCTGGATATGCTGGATGGTGATTTTGCCTTTGCCATTTGGGATAAGGAGAGCGGCCAAATTTTTGCCGCACGCGATCCCTTTGGCGCCAAGCCTTTATTCTATTACCAGGATACAAATAGATTCCTTTTCGGTTCGGAGCCCAAGCAATTATTATTTATGCCTGGTGTTCCAGTAGTGCCAGACGATGAAAGATTGGAGAGTTTCTTCTCTGGGACTTCAAAGAACTGGAGAGAACTTTTTTCCAAGATATTCGACGCCTGAAACCAGCCTACTACTTAATAGCCACTGCAGATGATGTTGTTCAGAAAAGGTGGTGGAACCCGGATCCAGAGAAGGAGATCTTCTACCAGGATCCTCAGGAATACTATGATCGATTCCGCAATCTTCTAAAAGCGGCCGTAGCTAAACGCCTACAGGGTGATTACGCTATAGGCGCCCATTTGAGTGGTGGTTTCGATTCGACTTCAATTGTAGTCCTCGCGGATGAAATATACCTTCAAAGTAATGGCAATTTGGCGCCCTTGGAAACTATCTCAGCTATTTACGGGAATCTTCTCTGTGATGAATCGTATTACATAGAAGCAGTTACGAACCGAGTATCCTTTCCAAACAACACTTTCAACCTGCTTGATGAAGCATTTCACCCTGATTCCTTATCGGAGCATTTATGGCAGCTAGACTCGCCCTATGAGAGGATTCATCCAGCTTTTTCCAATGGGTGTGGTCGTCTTATGACTAAAATAGGCGGCAGAGGCCGGTTAGATGGGACAGGTGGTGACCAGGTGGCTCAATTTAATTGCGATCTAAGCGATCTTGCCCGCCGAGGTAAAGGACTTGCCCTGATAAGAGAATGTTGGGCAATTAGCGGGAAGATACCGAATGATTTTCTTCGGCTTGTGTCTGGCGCGGCTCTGGGAGCAACTCCGGAAGTTCTTAGGCGACAATATCGGAAAGTGCGGAAACGCAAAGAACCAGCTTTGCCTATTTGATTATCCCCGGAATTTGCGACCCGTGTTAGGCGGTACCAACCCACAGCTGTACAAAAGGCGCCCAATTTCAGATCTCGAAGGCAGAATACTACCTTCCACTTGTTGAGTCACCCAACTCTACATTGGGCAATAGAGACCATAGAGTCCGAGGGCAGCTATCGTGGATATGAAGCGCGCCATCCATATTGTGATAGGTCGCTAGTTGAATTCGTACTGGCTATACCCCTTGAACAGCGCGTAAGTGGAGAACGATGGCGGTATCTTCACCGGCGGGGACTGGTTGCCCTGCTTCCACCAGAAATAGTTAGTCGTAGAGACCAAACATATTTCGATTCTTATTTTATGCGAGTCTTGGCAGAGGCCAAACCACAAATTCAAGATATCCTCTTTTCATCTAAAGATTGGCAGTCCGCTCCTTATATTCGCAAAGAATATGCGGAAAGACTGTTCCAAGGCTTTTCTATTCATGATACGGAATACTATTCTAAATATGGACAGGCCTTATGGTCGATATCAACACTGGAGCCATGGCTCAGGCAATTATCTCGCTATAGTTGATTCAAGGTCACATTCAACTGTCCAACAAAAACAAATCCCAGATTTCTTCGATTGCTTGTTTAGAACTTTCTTACTTTGGTAAATAGTATTAATAGTCATCTTTCGATGTGTCCCGGGGAGGCATTTCTCTATGCAAAATGAGAACTTTGAAGACACAACAAGAATTAAAAAGCATTAGGAACCGCAAAAATTATTAAGTCAGGCTCATATGACCTGGGTGACGCAGATGACTTCAGGCGACGACGACGGAGGGGGAACGCCTCTAAGAAAGGATAGTGACCCAGCCGGTAGTGGTGTAATAGGCGGTTCTTTGGAACTGTTTAACAATCCGTTCGACGATTAAGCTTCTTTCTTTTGGATAAGATCCAAGCTCGGAGCCACCTTGCACGTTGAAGTTGTTGAACACATCTCTCTCGTTGATTGGCCTTCCTTATAAAGATCACAACATTGTAATTAGCGACATTATCTAGAGTGAACTTGTACTTGATCAGGTACAAAGAGTCAAAACTGGGAAAGGCCCCCACCTTAATCCGCCATAGATTCAGCCCACCCATTGAACCCCAACCTCTAAATGTTTTGGAGGAATATTAGAATACCGCCTCACTAGAATCGCGGTCCAGACAAATAACCTCCAATAGTAGGCAAAATAGCGACTGACAACGCTTATTGGACAATAAAATGTATATTGTCGCGATGACTGTTGAGAACATCCCCGACCTCTTGTACAATAGTGATGATCACAACTTTATGTATTGTTTAGAGGCAAACCTCATGGATAACCCGGGTCCTGAAGGGATGATTGTTGTTAAGAGGAAGCAGTACCTGCCACCAAAACTGATTAGCCAAAATCACATGTCTCGCGTAACCCAGAAAACAAACGTGTGGGACGATCAAGCTGTCGGCAATCAGAGAAAGGATAAAGGCGCGGCAGGGGCTGGCCAAGGTGGATTAACCGGAGGGGGTATTGATAGTGGTTCCAACGGAGGATCTGGGGGGCTGTTTGATAATCCGTTTGACGATTGAGCTTTTACTATCACGCATAAGACGCAATTTCATGCCCAACCTCCACGTCGAAATTGGTGAGCACATACCTCCTTCTGTTTAGCCGTCAGTATAAAGTTGACAATCCCAAAAACGACAAATTATCAGGCGCTCAATTTACCAAATATTATCTGTGTAGGCGATCAGCCATCAGGTACTTAGAATCTATCGGTGACCTGGCGGAGATCTTACAGCTAGACTTTATGCGGAGTCGGACTCTGATTCGCCCACATCGGTCCGATACGACAACTTCGCTATTTGGGACCTCGACAATGAGGACCCCAAGGCTTCAGAGCTATCTGGAAGTGACCTCGTCGTGCCTTCGGCCAGTGGGGAAGGTTGTTCAAGTGGTTTTTACAGCTGTATTGGGGGTGACT
>BTQB01000276.1:0-3978 GCA_036985655.1 Anaerolineae bacterium
CCTGTGTAGATGAATCGCTACCCGTTTCACCTCAACTTTCTGTCCATCTTTTCAGAGTTATACCAAGGTCACTATGTTTGCACTTTTTGCTTGTCATTCCCGCGCAGGCGGGAATCCACTCTTGATGGAAAGATGGATAACTGCCATAGTTTGTCCCCGCGCAGGCTGGGGCAGAGCCTGCCCTCACGAAGGTGGGGGTATGACTACTTCTCTGGTGGCAGGATTTCTGCAAATATAGTGCAAGGTATTATCTTTTTTTGTTTCGAGCGGAAGAGGAATGTAAAGGTAGAAGCGAATTCCGACGAGTGGTCGGTGCTCATAGCCACTATCTTATCTAGCTAAGGGAAAATGAGGTCAGTCAGGTTTACAGATTTATTGGAGATTTGCATTAAAGATCCTTATGAGAAAATGGAATGATTGACAAATTATAACATAATTGTTATATTTTTATGGTGAAATGCTGATCTGGAATATAGAATTTTATCCTCCTGAGGGTGAAAAACACTCTCCATTTGACTTTATTATGAGCATGGACAATGAGGTTGATCGAAACGCTATCATTCATCGTCTTGAAACTATGCAGCAGTTAGAGATTCCAGATTGGTCAGCGGATTGGACCCATCACTTCGAAAACAAGATTTGGCAATTGACCGTAAAAAAGTATCGGGTTATGTACTGCCTTGATGGAAAAACCATCGTGGTCCTACATGCTTTCAAAAAGCAGGGCCAGAAGACAGGGAAGAAGGATAAGCGCCGTGCCTTGAATCACTTTGATGCGTATTTCACCTAAAAAGGAGAGGACTATCATATGGAACGAAAAACCACGAGTAGTTTGAGAGAACTCGTTCGAAAACTAGAAAAAGAACCCAGCTTTCGAGCAGAGCGTCGGCGGCAAAAACCATATTATAATTTAATTCTTGAAGTCATCAGAGCTCGAAAGAGACTAGGGATTACACAGGAGGAGTTAGCTGCTCGAGCAGGAATGCAGCAGAGTGCTATTTCAAGGATTGAATCCGGTGAACATGATATTCAGCTCAAGACTTTGATTCAGCTGGCCGAAGGACTGGATTCGACGATTGAAATTAAGATAGTTCCCAATGTGGCTGAAGACGAATATGAGAAACTTGCTGATGTATCTTTAACTAAGGGAATACCTTCTCAATCTTATGATGAAACACCGACAGAACAATTAGTTGTTGTAAGTGTGCAGGAATAAGATGAAAACTGTATCGACGAATCGATTCAAAATGTCGGAGGCATTTTTCCCTGTGCTGAGTTTTAGCAGAGCGGGAAATTTACCAGAGCCATTAAACATACAGCTACGTATCCAGCTCCAGGTACGTACGGATAAGCTACCGGACCAACTACAAATTCACTTGAAGACAGAAACCATTGAGGATCAGCCATTCAAGATCTCTGTGCTTATGGTGGGGATCTTTGATCTTATTGATGGCGAGCCAGATCCGGATCCAAAAGCAGTGGATGACTTCGTAATTAATCACGCATTGTTCTCAATGTGGCCTCTAATGGCTAGCACAGTACGGCAAATTTCTGCCCGAATGGGAATGGAACCACTTAAAATGGCCCCTCCGGCTCGATTCGAAATCGACGATTTGGAAATAACGATGTCTAAGAATGCGGAAAGTGGCTTAATAGGTGTCCACGACTAAAGAAATGACCTAGGAACTTGACCATTCGCCTGAGGATCGTAAATTGCATCAGTAATAGGAAATATTCTTAAACTACTAGGGAACAGGGAATAGAATTAGAATGCATCAAATTGTTTTATAAGACTATCAAAAATTGATAGTCGCGTGTGTTAGGCTGTCGCCCTATCCTCCCCTCTGAAGCGTTGTTACCGCCGGCAAGGCGTGGAGCATCAGCACACCTAGAGGTAAGCCAATTATTGTCGCGCAAATAAGCCAGGCTGCCAATGACCAAATCAAGCTGAGCCACCAGCCAATCAAAAGAAAATACAAACCACGAACGATCCAAGAAAACTGGCTGACAGCTACAAATTTTGAACTGCCTTTATCCGTGTCTATCGTCCAAACTCCAGTCCGGGACTTAAGGGTTAAAACCTGGGGAACCCGGTCGATCATCCACAGCCCTACGGGCAGCCCGATAATCGTTGCATTAAATATCCAGGCCAGGATTATCCATATGCCCGTTAGCTCCCATCCCAATACGAAGAACCAGATCACCCGCAGTAAGAACGGTACATCGTTGGTTGTGCTCTTTAATTTAAGATTAGATACTGCAACTGTTTCTGCCATTGAACTCCTCAAAAAGTCTATTTTTTCTTTGTCATAAACCTATACGTTGAGGTTAAAACGGCAGTTGCAGTGATATATTATGATTGGTCCAGTGTTGGTGAGCTGTCAGCCTTCAGGGTAAACAGGGTTATCTCTGGTGGTGATAGAAACCTCATACGGGGCGCGCCCAACCCTTCTAACCCAACACCCCTGCTCACGTACAGGACCGTCTTGCCCTCTTGATACCTGCCCATCTCATACTTCTTACCAAACTTCGAGCTCGTTAGGAGCGCTCCATAAAAAGGCGCCCGAACTTGTCCACCGTGAGTGTGCCCGCTGAGATAAAGATCAATACCAAGCATCGAAGCCTGGGGCATTAAATCTGGGGTATGGTAGAGAAGCACCCGGGGACTGCTGTTCGGCGATCTTTCCACTAAAAGATTTAGATTTGCTCCATCTGCATCGGTATTTTGGCTGCAGTCCAACCCCAGCAGCACAACACTTTGCTCTCCATTAATATTGATCTCTTCCCATTCGTTTTTCATTAAGCGAATAGGAAGCTCTTTGAACAGTCCCGGCACAATGTCTCGATCATCAACGGTCGGTCCACCGAGCACAGCGTAGACGCCGCCGGGGGCCTTCAGCTGGCTCAAGATCCTTTTTACCTCATTCTGAGACTGTAAATCACTTACGTAGGAGAGATTCAGGTAGTCGCCGGTCAGGGCGATAATGTCAGGTTTAATTTCATCTACAAGTTCGGTTAATTTTGATTCCCTACGTGTGAGCCGCTCAATATGTAAGTCACTGATCTGAAGAATGCGTATCGTCCCTTGTCCTTTTTTTAGAAGAGGGGTCTTAACCTCTACTCGACTGATACCCAGCCGGTGGACTTCGACAATAGAACCCCATAGGAGAACTAGGGAAAGGCACAATTCCAAGGCGGCCAAAATCCCAAGCGCCCACTGTATGCTGGCAAATATCGCAACCAGGGCAGCAAACAGGCTTATTGCGCTCCTGGGAATGAGCATGACGATAAGTTGGGACTTCCATGATCCGAAGGATATGGAGAGAGCGGGTAACAAGATAAATAGAACCGCATCGGCCGCGAGAAAGATGGTTAGCAAACCGGCTGCGATAAGTGAGCCACCGGACTGGCCTGTAAGTAAAAACCAGATGGCCGCATCAATGGCGACAAACGAAATTACAAAACTGATTACCAACCATGCCGGTCGGATTGTCCATCGGTCAAGGTGAACGAGCAGCCGGTGAAAAAACGTCTTCGACACCCCATCATCATTGATGGGGCCCACATCGTTTTCATTGATGGGGCCCCCATTATTTTCATTTAATGGGGCAGTTTCTGGTTGGTTTTTTATCATCTTGAGAATCGATTCTTCCGTGGCTTATCAAAATTATATATTTTTAATATACGTGGCTCCACTGGAAAAACTCGTATATCTTGGATTTCATAGGTTGTTCACTCGAGAAACTTTGCTGCTTGCGTGACCTCTTTTCAGCAGACTCATACGTCATCAGCTGGCACCTGAAAATTGCTTAAGCATCTTCAGAACCAGACGAACTTTTAATCGTAATTGTTGCCAGGGGAAAGGCGTCAACTTCACCTGCTTCGGTTTGTATCATCAGCCGATTTGTTGGGTCAGCGATATCATAAAGCCCCACCAGTAACGAATACACCCCAGGTGAAAGGTCATCAGGTAGTAGA
>BTQB01000277.1:0-3972 GCA_036985655.1 Anaerolineae bacterium
TTCGATCCCGACCGAATATTCTTCCATTTATATTTCCAACACCATCTTTCCAGATCTCAGCAAATCCCAGCTTCTTCATCTCATCAGCGACCAGGTCCGCAATATCAGATTCTTCAAATGGCATGCTGGGCGTCTGGATCAAGCGCTGGGTAAAATCGACGCAATCAGCTAATAAATTATTCCAATCAATTTCCATCCCGACTTCTCCACGTAGAACTCAGCCATACGTTTCAAGCTTTCAACGAATTGGCATAGGGGGGCCCAACAATGCTGGCTGCTGACCCCGAACTACATCCATTAGGGCAACGGTCGAGGCGATCGTTTCACGTATTTCATACCAGGATGCTGCCCGGTAAGCTCGTTGATCGGCCGACACACCTACAGCTTGTACACCCAGCGTGTTGCAAGTAAACAAAGCTCGAGGTAAGTGAAAGGCTTGTGTCACTAAGATGACGGAGTCAAGCTCGAATATTCTGCCAGCCCGGTAACAAGTGTCATAAGTACGTTTGCCACCGTAATCAGCAAAAAGATCGTCGGGCTCTATACCGTTTTCAATAGCGTAGGCCATCATTGCCCCTGGCTCATCGTATCCTTCACCCGTTAAGTAACCGCTTACCAGGATGTTATCTACCTTCCCGTTAAGATACAGCTGGATAGCTGTATTCATCCGGTCCCTAAGGACTGAACTTAGACGGCCGTTTGAAAGAACAGCAGCCCCAAAAACAACCGCTGTCTTTCGTTTTGGCGCCTCTGATACATCGAATATCCGACTCCCATATTGGCGCTTTAATGAGCTGCGCCAAATTAGTGGAAATATGATCAGAAATAGCAGTAATAGAGTGATGATAACTGAGATTCTACGATGACGGCTCAAAGGGTCCGACTCGCCTTAACCAGCAAGCTGGGCACGAAGTTCCTGTGGATCATTTACGGGTTGATTGCAGACAAATCGTCGACATACGTAGGCGCTGGCCTTTCCATCAACCATTTTACGATTGGCCAGGAGAGGGACAGGATTACCATTTTCAGAAACGCCGGCCGCCACAACTAAAAAAGGGTTATAGCCATCAAAGACCTCAGTAAGTAAACGTTGAGTATCTTCCCTGGTGGTCTCGCCAACAATGGCAATCTCCCGGGCATCAGCCAGGTAAAAGAGCGTTGAGCCTAACCAATTGGCAAATGCTGTGGGCTGTTCAGCCATCGGCCTTCTCATGCCTGCAAGCGCTGTTTCAGCGGCCGATAAGTGGGCGGGGTTACCTGAAAGCAGGCCATATTTAAGCAATATTGAGGTTGCCATGGAATTGCCGCTTGGTACGGCATTATCTTGTAAGCTCTTCGGTCGAAATATCAAAGATTCATGATCATCTGACGTATCAAAAAACCCACCGCTTTTTCGATCCTGAAAATGGTCTCGGACTCTGTCTATCAACTCTTCTGTCCAAAAATACCAGCGACTATCAAATGTACTCTGGTATAGAGCAATTAACCCATCAGCAAGAAAGGTATAGTCTTCCAAGTAGGCGTTATATTTTCCCCTTGAGCCTTCTTTCCACGTTCGCCAAAGCCGGCCATCCTCATGACGCATATATTTAAAAATAAATTCAGCGTTTTTTACAGCTGCTGATAGATAATCGGCCCGATGCAGGTCTCGCCCCGCTTCCGCCAGAGAAGCTAGCATAAGCCCATTCCAGGAGGTTAAGATTTTATCGTCGAGCCCTGGCCAAACTCGTCGGCTTCGGGACGCTAATACTTTTCTTCTGTTGTCCTTAAGCTTATCTAAGAGATCTGCTTCATCGAGACCAGAGTTCCGGGCAACTTCGCTGATTGTTCTCGGTACGTTCAGGATCGATTTTCCTTCCCAGTTCCCGCCTTCACTAATGTCATAGTACTGGGAAAATAACTCTGCTTCGTCTCCAAGTATTTCTCTTATTTGGCCTGGATTCCAAACGTAGAATTTGCCTTCCTCACCCTCGCTGTCCGCATCCAGGCTGCTGTAAAATCCACCATCATTATGGCGCATCTCTCTTAATACCCAATCGAGAGTCTCTTCAACTACCCGCCGGTAGATATCCTTTCCGGTTATCTGCCACGCGTGCAAATAGACTCTTGATAACAAGGCATTGTCATAGAGCATCTTCTCAAAGTGAGGCACCAACCAGCGGCTGTCAGTTGAGTAGCGGGCAAAACCGCCCCCTATATGATCGTAGATGCCCCCTGATGCCATCCTTTCTAAACTTTCCTCGGCCATTTGTAAGAGTTCAGGTCGACCTGTAATGATATATCTTCGGAGAAGATATTCAATCGTCATTGCCTGAGGAAATTTCGGAGCAGGGCCAAAGCCGCCATCAGTTTCATCAAATTCCCGGCTGATACCGCTATCTGCTTCAGCTAGCATTTCATCATTCAATTTATCATTACTCTGGGCAATATTTATAGTTCGAGCGATGTGGGTAGTGATTTCTTTTGCGCTGTCTACAACTTCCCTTCTACGCGAGCGCCAGGCCTCTGACACGCTCATTAAAACCTGTTTGAAACTGGGTAAACCGAGGCCTGGACTCTTTGGGAAATACGTTCCGGCAAAGAAAGGCTCACCGGATGGTGTCATTATAACCGTCATGGGCCATCCACCCCGACCTGTCATTGCTACAACAGCATCCATATAAATGCTGTCCAGATCTGGACGTTCTTCTCTGTCGACCTTGATATTTACATAGTATTCATTCATGATTTGAGCCGTTTCTTGATCTTCGAAGGACTCATGGGCCATGACGTGGCACCAATGGCAGGCCGCATAACCAATACTGAGCAGTATTGGCTTATCTTCCTCTTTGGCTTTTTTTATTGGCTCATCGCCCCACGGATACCAGGAAACAGGATTATCCGCGTGCTGCAAAAGATAAGGGCTTGTTTCGTTCACCAAATAATTTGCCATCTTCCGATTTATTGCCTCCAAAAACGATGTGGGATGGTATCCTACATACTGTTATCATTCACCTATGGTAGGTGAAACCCGCCAAAACAATCAGTCAGCATGGCTACAGGCGGCCATATTACCAGGGATGATAGTCATCCTACTAATTGCTGCCATCCTTTTTCTGCCATCTTATCTGGACTCTTATCTTGGGGATGATTTTGTCCAGCAGTGGCGAATACGCAAACTGCTTGACGAGCCTTTACTAGCCCTCAATGTGTTTCGTCCCGATTGGACGGATTGGTATTACCGCCCTTTACAAAATCTGTGGATGTTGTTTAACCGTCAACTATTTGGACTAACACCAGCCGCATACTACTTTCTTCAGGTCTCCTGGCATCTATTGGGCATCTCTTTATTATTCCGAGTTGCCCGGGGATTTGGCGCGGGCCGGTTGGCAGCGTTGCTGGCGGCCGGCTTATTCGCCATCAATGCGGAGCACCATCTTGCCGTCGATTGGATCAGCAGCATTGGCATCATCGCCGCAACTGCGCTCGCGCTCGGAACCGTTTTGATTTTCAATCATTATCTAAATATTGATCAGCGGTCTCGCTATCTGGTCATCGCCTTATTATTCTGGCTGGGTGCTCTTCTGTTTCATGAAACAGCTTTCCTTCTACCAATTTTCTTGTTTTTTGTGTGGTTGAGTCATCCAAAGAGGATAAAAGCGGATAAATGGCTCTTATCCTTCACTGTATTGGCGCTAGGAATAATGATTATTTATGCCTGGATTCAGCTAACGAGAGCAAATGCAAATTTAAGTCCAGATTCGATTTTAGCCATCGATACTTCATTTCTGAATCAATTTACTGAATTCGGCCGATTTCTAATCCGCATTTGGGGTGGATGGATTGGAATCGAGAAGTTGGACGACCAGCTAACCAACAATTTCAGATCCACTTCCTTCTTGTTCGGAGCAGTCGCAATATTCTTGCTGATATTAGCGGTAATCGTTTATATTAAAGGAACCAGGAGTGTCCGCCTGGGCCTTATTTGGGCAG
>BTQB01000278.1:0-3964 GCA_036985655.1 Anaerolineae bacterium
GGCACGCTTATCACCTGACCGTTTTGCAGCATCCAGGAAGATGAATCCGGCGTTAGCCGCGTCAGCTTCACATTCAGATAAAATTGGCTGTCCTTCAAGGTCACCTTCACTTTCTTATTTCGCACTTGTTGCTGAAGCTGCCTGAATCTCGCTGAATCGGTTCTCACGACAGATGTGTGTGAGCATCCGAGAGATAGGATTGTAATAATAAGCAAACTTATTATGATTGTTGTTTTCATGTTAAGCATCTCCTCTTTATTTTTTGGGGTTTGAAAGTAAAAAGCGCACTTTAATCCCTTACTCATGCCGTGCCCTCATTGCGATTGGCATAATGCGGCGCTGAGCGGTCGCCCCCGCAGCGGGCATCCGTTCAACGCCATGTGTACGCCCGGCATGGGCATGAACCCCGTTGGATAATTTATCCCACGGGGTGAACTCATGAGGTGCAAGTCCTCATTTAGTGCTTGACGAGCTCGACCCGCCGGTTCTTTGCACGTCCTTCCGGCGTATCGTTTGAAGCGACCGGCGACAAGTAGCCGACCCCTGCAGCGGTCAATCTTTTCCGGTCGACTCCGTATTGGTTCACAAGCGCCGTCACAACGGCTGCGGCTCGTCGCTGCGACAGATCCATATTGTAGTCGTACCCGCCCTGGTTGTCAGTGTGTCCGACGACGAGCAGATTCAGAGAGGGACGCGCTTTCAGCAGTCTGGCGATTTCGTTTAGAGTCGATTCAGACTCCGCTTTGAGGTTTGCGCTACCGGTGTCGAAGTAAATGCCATAGATTGCGATGTGACCGGTCTCGTCGATTCCCTTGGCCATCGCGTCGGCATTAACTGTCACCATGCCGGTGTCCATAGGCTTGCTTTCGATGACTTCGAGGAGAGTCACTGGTTTCTTTGTCCAGGTTGCATCAATGGCGATGAGCAGAGACACGTAGGTGACGGCGCCTGCCGTGGTCTTCTTTGCGGCGAGGTAATGAATGTCCTTCGGGTTGTCGAAGGCCCGTGCATTCGTTCATGAGAGCGGTGGACGCACGTCGGAGTCGCAATTCTAAAAATATTGAAATAACGACTTTAATCCAGGAAATCCCATCAGAAGCCATATCAGAAAAAATGCAATAAGAATAGTGATTAACACGATTGTAGTTTTCTTTCTGGATCGGAAAGAAATATAGCCAAACTCTCTTACAAACTGAACCACTGCGTCCTTTTTCTCTTTACGTGCACTCTTAGGTAAAGGTGGAATGCGCGTGAATAGTTGTCCTAAACCCGCGCTTAGTCGCATGCGAATATTTACCGCCCAACCCATTGCTTCCAAAAGTAGCCCCATGTCCCTTTTACGTATCTTTGCAAAACCTATAATAATGCCTGGTAATAAAACAACAGCGACTAGCCCCAAAAGTGCAACCAGGATAGGAACTGGGTCCACTTGCGAAAGAGTCTTGGTAATATACGCAAAAGCTGATCCAAGAGCCGCAATAGCCAGACCGCCGCCTAATAAAAGGTCGCGCGTTAAGCCCGACACACTGGGGGCGGAAAGAGTTGACTCTAACTTATCTTGGCGTAATTTAGTGAATTTATCTATTTGTTTTTTTATCATATTAGTAAACTGTTGGAAGGGCGCTTTGACTGACTCCCATGGACTAATAGGGTTAATCACAATATCGATGATCTCTGCATCCCACTCGCGGTCGTCAATGGTAAAAAAGATTCCGCGCTTCCCTATTCGCAATCCATCCGCGCTACCTGAAGTCACTGGAGCAACAATTTCAAACTTAATATCGTTGCTCTGACGCCCGGTAACTTCTACATATAATAGATACATATAACTGCGTTCGCTTATCTTTTTGTGGCTTTGCCGATCCTGAACTTTCATTGTAAAACTAATCTGTCTTCCATCAATAATCAACGTCCCCATTTCAAAAAGGGCGCGATCTTTAGGATTATAAAGATTTTCAAAGCTCACAAAATTGTTGGCTAACTCAATCAGCCATCTTTGGTAAAGAATGAGTTTTTCTAAATTATGTATTTGATTTAATTCATCAGCGACGGCTAAATCTTTTGCAATGAGTTCGCTTGCCCGTTCTCTGTATGACCCGTTAAGATAATTACGCAGGTGATCTACTGCCAATTTTTCTACTTTCAGTTCCTGTTTGCTTTCTAACCATGTGCGGTATGCGAGAAAGATGCTTTTTACTTTCCCCCACTCTTTCTCAGTCAGATATTTGACGGGACTTTCAAGGGCGCGTCTTAGAACATTTTCTTTAAGTACAAGTAGGCGATCCATATATAAGGGATTGATCAATCCCTCCAAATCAAGGATCCCTTCCGGATTAGGTAATGCTAATGGCCAATCCTTAAGCCGATCTTCCATCACTGATTTATCAGTAAAATCGATTTCTTCAAGTTCCTTCTGACGAAAAAACTGCATTTGAGCAACTGCTCGTTCATCAAATTTGACCATGGCACACTGTGTAAAGAATTGCTCAATCTTTCCATCTAAGCTTGCCACAAGTTCATAGGCTTGCGACGTTTCAGCTCCCCAAGGCATAATTTCTGTAGTATCCTGCTTCTTAGGAATTTCGCCTTTCGCTTTCCATGCAAGATATGTTTCTGCTTCATCGAAAAAATATTTTAGCTGTTCTTCACTAATTCCTGGCTTCCCGCAAGCATCCAAAGCAGAACCAACAGTATCCATAACGGTCTCGATGAATTGCGCTAAATCGGGGTCATGGGTTGCCTCCGGGGGGATAATACCATCACCATTATTCGCTGAACTCGCCATAATACTTTGTACATTCCGAACCTGATCCAGACTGATTTCTTGTGCATTGGGTATGTTAAGATTGTTCAAGATGACCTCTGCCGCGGCTCGCAAATTTTGGCCTTCATCATGATGCATATTGATATCGTTGAGCCGCAGAACATCGCTGCGTTCGACCAAACGGCTCCGATCTGCAAGAATTCGAAACAACCAAGACTGTGCTGCTTTTAGTTCACCAGGCCGGATGCGACCATTTTTATCGGTATCTACATATGAAATAAATGCATCATCGCAGTTGAGACTGTCAGTGGTAATGCTCGTACATGCCCAGTGGACTTCATCAAGAACTTGAATCTTTTCTAAATCCTGTGCATCTTGAATCCTAAGCTGGTAACTGCGACCATATTTTCTAAATATCAATCGAGACATAAAGCAAGCTCTCCATTTGGCAAAGTTCCCAAAACGATCCAGTTACCGTCAATGAGAAAAGCCTGATAAGGTTTTTGTTTCTCAATTTGTTCGTCTCCATATATTGGCTTCCACACGCTTACTGCAATAGAAATTGCTGTTTTTTCATCCGGTATGACGCCTGATTTAGGGACATATTTGCTCATAGTGCTATTCTTAAACTGATTGTAGTATTCCTCAGCCCAGGTTTGCACTTTATCGCTATCATCGTTGGCAATTACTTTAGCCATGAAGCCGACAAAGAAAAATAAAGTAAGAATGTACTTAATCATTTTTAGCATTTCTGAAGCCTAACGCAATTTTTACCTGCCGCGGGAATTTCAAGCACGTAACGTCAAGCTTTCACAATCCCTTAGCAGCCGTACCAACTTCAATTCATCGCCCGCGCCCAGAGTGCAAAATTTTGTTATGCTAAAAACCTGTTGAAGCACGGGATTTATTGATCTTGCACAGATCTTGAGGACACGATTCTTTATAGTCCTTCGAAGGAAAGACAACAACTCCTGTGCGCATCGTCATGGGAACTCGTCAGGAGATTAGTTCATAAGCCTCACCAAATTTAGTGCTTGACGAGCTCGACCCGCCGGTTCTTTGCACGTCCTTCCGGCGTATCGTTTGAAGCGACCGGCGACAAGTAGCCGACCCCTGCAGCGGTCAATCTCTTCCGGTCGACTCCGTATTGGTTCACAAGCGCCGTCACAACGGCTGCGGCTCGTCGCTGCGACAGATCCA
>BTQB01000279.1:0-3958 GCA_036985655.1 Anaerolineae bacterium
CCCTCGCTATCCCCCTGGCTTCATCCTCCGAACAGTCCGGTCGGTTGCGATCCAGGTATTTGATGTCTTTGGCGTTGATTCGATCTACCAATTAAGTCCTCCGTGATTCTTAGGCGAGGCATAATACGCTTTGTTCGTCTGTGAATCCTCAGAAACCTTGGGTTACAAATGACCATAAGCAGCAAGAGGATTCGCCATGCCAAAGATAAAGCATCTGAAGTCATTTGTCGATTGAGTTTCTGTTTCCCTTTCAGCGGTTTCCGTAAGAAATAATTGCTACCTTCTCACCTTATGTTGGAACGTTAAAAGCATGACACAGAATTAGTAGCAAGAAAGAGTGGAAACTCGCTGCGAAGGCGTTGATCATTGCGAGGACTATTTATTGCGCACACGGTCGGCAATGGCATCGAAGTTAAGGACGGTCGCTGACGAACAGCTTTGTCGATAGTTCCAGGCCAAGATATTAGAGGTGGGATTGCCAGCACTTTCTGCCAGCGAGGATGCCCACAATTAGAATCCTTAGTCTGGACTGTTTCTACAAGCCGGTGCTGTTGTATAAATAAGCGTCCAAGCTTAATTCGACTGCCTAGGTTTCTAATAAAGTACTTTCAATTTGGTCCAATGAGATCAATAAGGCATCCAGGGATTTCGCCTTTTGTTGCAGGCCATCAGTAAATCCTTCACGAGCGAATAGCGCGTATTGGGTTTGCCAGCCCTCTGCAACTTGCGGCATTCGTTGGCTGCGCTGAATGAGGTCCGTTAGGATACGACGGTTTAGTGGTTTGCGGCCCCACTTGGCTTCGCCGATGAGCAGCCTTTTTTCCCGCGAGGCGGCCGCTACTACATCCAACTGCACACCTTTTCCTCGATACCTTCGCCAATAAGAGCCAACCACCTCGGGTACGAAATCTATTTGACCAGATAGCGCTGCCCCCCAAACCCACTCCCGACACAATTCCTCAAAGACGTGGGTACCCAGAAATGGTCTCAGCTCTGCCTGGATCTTGGCTGCGGCCGCTTCCTGATAACCCCTCTCAATGGTGCTTAATTGGGGAACAATAAAACGGTAGTAGAAGCGTAGAAAGTGATCTTGAACGTAGTAACGTCCACGCTTGCTGGTAGGTTTTGCCAGCACGGGCTCGCGTTTCTCGATGAATTCCAGCTCTTGCAGCACCTTGAGGTAGTGTCCCAATGCCGTTTCCGTCACGCCAGCCATCTTGGCAATTCTTGACCATTGGTGGAAGCCAGACGCAATCGCTGATAAGACAGATTCATAGGTCTGGGGCTCCTGTAACTGCTCAGACAGAATGACGGCTGGGTCGGACATGATAATACTACCAGGAACCAGGCAATAGTCTCGGAGCCCGCTGACGAAATCCTTTGTCCTGGTGAACAGCTCCAGGTAGGCTGGTACACCGCCAGTCACACCGTAAATGGCCACCCGTTCGCTGGCTTCCCTATCAGGGAATAACTCATATAAGGTGGCATAGGGTAAAGGTCGCAGGCGAATTTGAGATGTTGCCCGGCCGTATAGCGGCGCCTGGTAGGAAAAAACTTGCCGGGCCATCATACCAATGAGTGAGCCTGTCAAAATGAGTTTTAGCTGGGGGATCCGCGATAGGCGATGATCCCATACCTTTTGAAAGATACTGCTGATAGCTGGTTCATTTCGAAGCAGATAGGTGAACTCATCCAGCACGATTAGATGAGTCCAACCCTCTAGCTCAACCACTTCAGCCAGGTGTTCAAGAGCATCTTCCCATCTGGCAAAGGTGAAGTCCTCAGTTGGCGGCCCTGTAAAACGAGGGTCATATTGCAAGATAGCTTGAGAAAAATCACGGAGTTGGAAGGCTTCACTGTGGGTTGTGGCCACCCAATAGAAATCACCGTTTTCGTCATGTCGATCCAGAAAATGGGTGATTAGGCGCGTCTTACCAATACGACGACGGCCATAAAGAATCAGAAGACCGGCCTCTGGCGATCGATAAAAGGATTCGATAATTTGTAGTTCCCTTTTGCGCCCAACAAATCTCATTTTATGGCCCTAATTCGATACAAGATAATTGTAAATACAATCATTGTGTACACAATTATATCGTGCATACTCATTTGGCGCAAGAAAATTTATTTATACCTACTCTGAAGCCATGAATTAATTTACGCCCTTTTGGATGAAACTGTCTAACATATTCCTAGCCCGGTATCTATCTCCGGCCTCACGGTTATCTATGCCGAGCATAGCGTTGGGCCAAAACGGATATCAGACCGGGAGACAATGCGACTTTGAAACATCCAAATCGATTAGTAGTGGGAGTTGAACCTCGGTAATTGGCGTCTAGAATACCGGCGGGATTGTCTTCGTCAGCGGAATGTGGTCAGCGGAGCGCACTAAAACGGTAGCTTTGCTGAAAGCATCAAAAATCTCTCCATCAAGCGCTTTTACCCTTTGACAGGGCCCGGTCAATTGCCCGCTGAAAACCAGCTGTTTCAACCCTGCCAGGTTGGCCACGTCTTCTTTCAGGGAAAGTCAATGAGGCAAAATACAGCTGTATCAACCGGTGCCCGTAGATGTAACCGCCGCCAACTTTTCTCATGAATGTTAGACTGGCCGAATGATTAAGGAAGGAAACGTAACGCCAGGGTATGCCCCCTTCGATCCATAACAGTGCGCGTAGAAGAAAGTGCTTAATCACGTTGCTTCCACCGATCAACGATCCGGCGATGGTGAAAATCAATAATCCGCTTATTAGGGCATATTTGGGTGATCGCAGCAGCCAGGTGATGACCCCCAGAAACAAGGCGCTAATCGCAGCGGCGATAAAGGAGTTTCTCATTGATAAGTAGATCCCTTGGTTGGACCTGTTCTTCACTTCAACGCGCCGGCCGCGCAGCCCGCCTAAAATCAGGCCTCCAAAGCCTAGAATAATAAACGAATGAACGGTGACAGGTCCATCATATATTAAGGCGCTTAGAGCTTCAGCGATGATGGCCAGAACGAGGCCCACGATTAATCCCTCAGCAGCCTTAGGCCACGACCAGCTTAACGCTTCTACAGTGCGAATTTCATTTAAGTAGCTCCTGCCGTAGACGAATCTAGCCACCGTCACGAACACCACAATCTCAATCACTCCCCAAGCGAATGCCATCAGTGATTGCCCGAATAAGGCGACAACGGCGATCGTTATCAAACCTACGACTAATCCGACCTTCAAAAGATGCCCCCTGTACCGCCAACCACGTGATTCTGTCTCTTTTTGCTGGCTTCGCAGTCGTTCAAAGTAGGATTCTTGCATGATTGCCACTATCAATCCCAAGAAGGTATTGGAAATGATAATGGTTAGGGCTTCAGCCCGACCTTGGGTGATCTGAAGGAACGGTGCAACCATGTCAGATATGGGCGCCGGCAGCAAAGGATTCGATTCCCTCATTAGCTGCAAAAACAACCAAACGATGATGCCGCCAATTATGCCGGTAAGAAAACCGGAAATTAGCATGTAATACCATCGCCAGCGCTTGTTTCTCAGCCAGCTGGGCTGTATCTGTTCAACTAAAAATGGGCTCCGGTTATGGGCAAACATCTTTCGGGCCAGCCAGCTCAGCCAATATGTCGTTTCCCCGGGCGAGTACTTTGCTTGCCCCGAGCGTCGATTAAACACATTCTTGACATAAGTATCCAGCAGTTGGCGGTGCCAATAAGTCATTGGTATCTTTGTTGACTCCTGAATATCAACCAGGACAGTTGTAAGGTCTTCCGGGCTGTTGCCATATGCCTGGCCCATGATATTCAACATCAATGGAGAGCGTGCGAAATCCTGTAAAGTTGTATTTTGCTTGACGGCCGCGTGGAGTGCTGAAAAACGTGGGCCAGCCGCAGCTAAATAATTATCGATTTGAGATTTATTGAGGGGCAGCAGCGAAATTGCACTATCCACCATCAGCCGAACACCTGCCGCAAGAT